>CAZBPB010000307.1:4735-5000 GCA_964493565.1 uncultured Pleurocapsa sp.
AACTGACCGGCAACCGCGCTCTGACCGGGTTCACCGCGCCAAAAATTTTGTGGGTACGCGAGCATGAGCCGGATGTGTATGCGAAAACCGCGCACTTTTTGCTGCCCAAAGACTTTTTGCGTTTCAAGCTAACGGGCGATTACGCGCTCGATCTTTCAGATGCCGCCGGGACTCTGCTGCTGGATGTTGCCAACCGCCGCTGGTCAGCCGAAATGATTGATACACTCGGTATTCCACAGTCGTGGCTGCCCTCCCTGTTTGAAGG
>CAZBPB010000308.1:0-2114 GCA_964493565.1 uncultured Pleurocapsa sp.
TAAGCAAGTTATTTGACGATTACAAACCCGATCTTGTCGTCTCTTTCGAATACTACAAATACCTAACACCATACCCGCATCCAGATCATATCGCGACGGCAAATATCGCCCGAAACACGGTTGCAAGAAAATCCGATGAATTTCCAATTGACTATATGTTGATCTCAACATTCGCGCCAAACCACTTCATAGATATTAGTGGCGCGCGAAAAGTGAAACTGGAAGCATTGGCTTGCCACACAACACAGGCTGGACTAAACGCGATTATCTTCCCCATTTTTGAGCGCCTATTCACGCGTGTTTGGGGGCTTTTCACCAATGTGCGCTATGCCGAAGGCTACCGCCAGGTGAATATCGTCAAAATGAAAGAGAAATTGGCGCTTCAGGCGAAGGAATCTTGACATTACGCCTAAGTGACCCGTATAATGACCCGTCTTAAGTAAGTAGCTAAAGATTCAGGAGTGCCACTGTGGGCCCGTTGCCAAAGAAGCGTCATTCGCATAGCCGTACGCATCGCCGTCGTGCTCATGACGCGCTCACGCTCAAACAGCTAGCCAGGTGTGAAAACTGCGGCGCCTACCATTTGGCGCACCATGTTTGCATGAAATGTGGTAGCTATCGTGGCGTGACCGTCATTGACGTAAAGAACGACGATTAAAGCCATATTGTGTATTGAACTTGAGAGCCGTACAGGGTTTGTGCGGCTCTTTTGTTTTGGGAGATTGATATGACTATATCAGCAACAGCCTTTGTCTTCCCGGGTCAGGGATCGCAAGTTGTGGGCATGGGAAAGGATATTGTTCAAGCATTTTCACCCGCGAATCGGATTTTTGAAGAAGCAAATGACATACTGGGTACATCAATTTCCAGCTTGTGTTTTTTCGGGCCTGAGGAAGATTTGAACAATACCTTTAATACACAGCCAGCTTTGTATGTCACAAGTATCGCGATTCTACGTGTGCTTGAATCGGAGCTGCCTGATATTCATCCGGCTTTCTATGCCGGGCACAGTTTAGGAGAACTAACAGCATTGACTGCTTCCGGAGCGATGTCTTTTGCTGATGGATTGCGATTGGTACGTGAGCGTGGGCGACTAATGGAAGTGGCAGGAAGGCAGAACCCCGGCGCAATGGCGGCATTGTTGGGGTTGAACGCTGACGTTGTGGAAGAAGTTTGCCGTAAGGCGTCAGATGCCACTGGTCAAACGTTGGTTCTGGCAAATGATAATTGTCCCGGTCAGATAGTGATTTCTGGCGCGGTTGAGGCTGTAGATGTAGGGATTGTTTTGGCAAAAGAGGCTGGTGCGCGGAGGGCAGTTAAGTTACCCGTGAGCATTGCTTCGCATTCACCATTGATGCAAGCCGCTTCCGATGATTTTCGCGTGACCCTTGATAGAATTGAATTTTTCCCGACCGCGAAACCTGTGTACGCGAATATCACGGCTGCTCCTCTTGAAAATTCAGAGGCGATCCGCGCCGAATTAACCGATCAGTTGGTTAATCGGGTTCGCTGGACGGAGACGGTTCAGAATTTAGTTCGGGACGGCGCAGCCACATTTGTTGAAATTGGCCCTAAAGATGTATTGAGTGGGCTTAATCGGCGTATCAATGGAGAAATTACAGCTATTTCGCTGAATAGCGAAGCAACTATAAGAGAATTTATGCAGAATATCACAACAAATTTGTAATTTTATGGGATGGTCGTAGTCTTTTGTGGAGTTGCGCGAAATTTTAACGTGTAATAGCATGAATGGGTTGTTTATTTCATTTGCACCGACGAGGGGGGCGAAATGATTGTAAGAAAGTTAGGATTACTGGCAACAATGGGGCTACTGGTGCTGGCAGCCTGCGAACCTACTCCGGCAGCGACCGCAACGCCGCGCCCGACAAACACAACTGCACCAACTGAAGAAGCAGCCGAAGAGACAGTAGAGCCGACAGAAGAAGTGACTGCGGAAGCTGTAGAGCCTACTGAGGAAGTAACGGCAGAACCGACGGAAGAAGTGACTGAAGAAGCAACCGATGAACCAACAGCCACTAATACGCGTCGTCCGACCCGCACCACCGCGCCGACTGAAGAACCTACTGAGGAACCAACGGCCACTAATACGCGTC
>CAZBPB010000308.1:2214-4996 GCA_964493565.1 uncultured Pleurocapsa sp.
ACCACCGCGCCGACTGAAGAACCTACTGAGGAACCAACGGCCACTAATACGCGTCGTCCGACTCGTACCACTGTGCCAACCGAAGAACCTACCAGTACCCCGGGTACGTGAGCTAGGTTTTATATCACAAAGGGATGCCGTTGTGGCATCCCTTTGGTCTTATGGTCTTTTTTATCTCAGCGCGTTCAATCCATCAAACAGCCGATCCAGCGCTCCCGCGGTCACTTCAGGGGGCAGTGCATAAGAGAAGCGGATCCAGTTTGCCCCGGCTCTTGAGAAATACACACCCGGAACGACTGCCAGACCGTAGTTCTCTCCCAGATACTTAAGCAACCCTTCTGAGTCAGTTAGATAATCTAGCTTTTCATGACCAGCATTGATGAAATCAGTGCAGTCAATAAAGGCGTAATAACCATCACCTGTAATATGACGGATATTTTCGCGTTCTAGCTTTTCACGCAGCACTTTGCGGCTTTGACTGCACGGTACGATGATAGTTTCAGCGGCTTTGGCAAAGCCTTCTTCATAGGCGGCGATAGCAACTGCCTGTGAATAGAAGGATGGGATCACGCCGTGCGAAGATTGGCTGGTGATGAATTTAACGACTTCTTTGCCTGCTAACAAATGAGCACTACGAATATTAGACGCGCCGAGACTCTTGGTCAGTCCATCCAAAAAGATTAGCTTTTCACGCTCTTCCGGTGAAAATGCTTGCAAAATGACATTGATGTCTGACGGGCCGTTGTCAGTAACCCAGTGATATATCCAGTCAAATAGGACAAATGGATAACCTGACTCCAAAGCAGTTCGAGCAAGTAGAATTTGCTCCTCTAGCGGGATTGTGCGTCCAGTGGGGTTGTCTGGTGATGTAATTACCAGTCCGGCGATCTGCCGGCCTTCCTGCGCGACATAGGCCGCACATTCCCGAATGATTTCCGGAGTGAAACGCCAACCTTCAGCCGGATCGCCGGGAGCTTGTAATACATTCAGCCCGACGGCATAGGGTCCCCAATTATAGGTAATCCAAGGCACACGGGAAACTATCAGCACGTCGCCGATGCGGCCTTGCCCCAGAGCGATCATTGCTGCATAGGCCTTTTGCAGACCGTCCCGCCCGCCCTGAACAAATGCAATATTCTCAGTTGTCCAGCCAGACTCTGGCTGTAACCCCCAGTAGTTCTCGGCAGCCGCCTTACGAAATTGAGCGGTTCCCCAGGGTTGGTCGTATGCGCTGCCATGCTGAATTTGAATTTCCAGAGCCTTCTGCAAAATATGAGTGGGCACACCCGGCAAACTAGCGCCGCCATCACCTTGCGACGCATCGTAGGTAATTGCGCTGCTGCCGTTTCGCTCTTTGTATGCCTTCAGCGCATCACGAATGAGAAACATACGCGAAGGCGGAATTGCCTGCATGTGACCTGGATAGTTGTTTACAGGAATCCGATTTGCTGCCGGATTTACAAATTCAGGCGTACCTAAGCTGACTTGTGCTGTGGGTTGCGCGGCCAATATTGATTCCTCCTCGAATTTAGCTTAATAGAAACGAAAACACCCCTGTGCCGGGGTGTTTAATGAATAGTTCTAAACGCGCCGACACAACCCTGCTTCATCCTGAAGTCAGAAAATTGGTATTGGTGTCGGACATGCGAATGTTGCGCATCAAAACTTCACTTTCGCTGAACGCTGCCGATTGTTACATATTCACAATACCGCGTCAATGTGCAAGCCGCCGCATGTCGCAGGGATGGACTTCGTACATTGTGCCAAAATCGCAAAATAAAGGTTTCATCGCAGGGATGGTGCTTCGACTCGCTCACGCCAATCATTAAGCACATCCTGCAGGGTTTGTCGTAGTGGAATCCGTGGCGTCCAACCTGTTGCTTGATGCAGGCGTTCAGGGTCACCCCAGGATTTACTTACGCCTGTAGAGCGGATGAATGTTGCATCAGATTTAATTTCGACTGGCACGGAAGCCAGACCCGCCAGAATTTCAACTAATTCTTGAATGGTGTGAGTTCGACCACTCGAAACATTATAGGCATCACCAGCACTTCCTCGTTCAATGAGAAGTGTATAGGCACGCACGATATCGCGTACATCGGTGAAATCGCGTTCCGTTGCCAGGTTGCCGCAGCGAATGATGGGATCTTGAGCACCCGCTTCAATCGCAGCGATTTGGCGGGCGATGTCCGGCGCGACAAACCCCGGTGCTTGACCGGGACCCAAATGGTTAAATGGACGGGCGCGCACAATAGGCAGTTGATTACTTAGGAAGAATTGAAGCGCAAGCATATCTTGCGCGACTTTACTTACAGCATAAGGATTGGCGGGACGCATCGGCGCGTCTTCGCGCGTTGGGTGGTCAAGCGGTTGCTCGACTCCATAGACCTCACCGCTGGTCACAACGAGAATACGTGGCGCCATTTCCCCTTGTATACACGCTTGAATGACGCTCAATTGTGCGCGAAGATTATTTTCCAATGTTGCCCATGGCGCTTCAAATGATTTGTGAACATTTGCAGATGCCGCTAGGTGAAAAATCCAGTCCGGCTGCAAGCGGGCGATGAGCGCTGTTACCGCGACTTGATCGAGCAAGTTAATTACATGTCGGGACGCTTGAGGATCGGCCAACTGATGGGTGGCGCTTAACAGTGTCCCATGGATCTCGGCATCCGGGGAAGTTGACCTGAGATGATGTAAAAGGTGGCTGCCGACGAAACCGGCGGCGCCGGTGATCAGAATTCGCACGCGATAAACATTCCTGCTGCTTGAACGCCGCCAG
>CAZBPB010000309.1:0-4983 GCA_964493565.1 uncultured Pleurocapsa sp.
TGCCGCCGCCCACAGAGGCAACACCGCCACGACTGCCAACGCTGTCAATTTCATCAAAGAAGATCACCGCCGCCCCATATTCTTTAGCGGCTTTGCGCGCGCGCCCGTAAACCCGCGCCACTTTCATATTGCCAACACCCATGAACATGGCTTGCAGCGACGAAGTATCTACGTAGAAGAAGGGAACGCCGGCTTCGGTGCTAATGGCCTGCGCCAGCCAGGTTTTGCCAGTGCCGGGCGGGCCTTCAAACAGCAGGCCGTTCAGCGGTTCGCCACCGGCATTCTCAAAAGCTTTCACGCCGCGCAGCAGCAGCACGACCTGCCGCGCCTGCTCCAGAATTTCTGGCTGACCGCGATAGTCGTCAAAACTGATGCCTTCCGCGCCGGGCATGATGGTGTACTGGCGGGTGCGGCTGACGAACCAGTACATGATGAAGAACTGGAAGATGATATAGCTGGCAGCGAAGGCGATCTGAAGGGCAAAACCAAGCATTTGAATTAGCCCACGCATGATCTCGGCATCCAGCAGAGCGACCACGAACAGAGCAAGCAATATCAGCCAGAACCAGAAGGAACGGAAAATTCGCAGTACACGCGCTAAAGGGCGATTGCGGCGGTCAACTAAAGTTTCTTCCTCTTCCCACGAGAATTTTTCTTCCGTATCCAGATATGGCTGGTTTGGCGCATTTTTGATCCGGGACATCAGGCTGTTCCTACGACTGTTCCATCTGAAGGTGGGTTAATCCAATGCGGTAAAGCCGCATGAGTTCTTCATCGAATCCACGCACTTGTACGATAAAGGGTTCAGAATACCGCGTAACATCGTGCAGCTCCAACCACCGGATCACTTCGGGATCACTTTGTACAGCATCGGAAACGACCACGTTACTGCCATCTGAAAGGTCTGCCAGGCGTGCCGCAAGGTTGACGGTAGTGCCGAAATAATCGAGCCGGTCATTCAGGTTCACAGCGATGGTGGTGCCGCTGTTCACGCCCACTTTGAGGATCAGCGGCGGCGTGCCTTCGGGTGGGTGGGAGAGCATTTCCTGCATTTGCAGCCCTGCTTTGACCGCATTGACCGGGCTGCGAAACACCGCCATCACTGCATCGCCTAACGTTTTGACAATTGCGCCGTCGTGCGCGGCGACGCTGCTGCGAAGTACCTCAAAATGTTCCAGAACGATACCGAAAGCCGGGGCATCGCCATACTGCTGATAGAGTCTGGTGCTGCCGCGTAAATCGGTGAAAAGCAGCGTGAGCGATCCCACTGAAAGCTGGATGTTGTGCCGGAGCGCTTCGCTGGCAAACAGATCGCGGAACACTTGCAGCGCGGTCACTTCAGCGGCGGTGGCTGCCTGATCGCTCCATGCCAGCCGTTCCAGCAGCATCAACTGTTCATCCGGGGTTTTATTCTCAAAGATGATTTTTGGCGTTAGGCCAATCGCCCGCTCTTTCTGATTCCATGTTTCACCGGCGCTGACTGTGAACTGCCCCACACCATCTTCAGTGACGATCAGCGGTTCCGCCCCTGCCAGTGAAAGGGCGCGGGCGCGATAACGCCCTTTGGAAAGCCGGGGCGTCACTTCAATTGTCTGCCCCGGCTCAACCAGCGCCTGCGCGGCGATGTGCGGGGTAATTTGCGGGCCGCCGACGCAGTAAATCTGTTCTTCGATCTGGCGAATGCTGTCGTTGGGGCGGAAGGTGAGTTCAACGGAATGTTCAAAATTGACGTGGAAATCAATATTGCACACCTCACAATGAACGGTCGGGTTAATCTGGTTGAGGTGCTCGTCAATTTCTTTCGCGCCCCGACACTGCGGGCAAAGCAGTTCCCAGCGCAGGTCAAGCAAACCGGCGCGGGTGGCCTTCAGGCACATTTCGAGAACATCCCGTCGGGACACGCCCCACGCATCTGCCAGCGCATACGGACGCATACGCATCAAGGTTAAATCGTCGCCGCGTTCCAGCAGCGCGTACAGCTTTTCAATCAGCGCGCTGTCTACATTCCCGGCGATCAGGCTGGTACGCGCCCGCTTCAGGCGTTCACGCGCTCCGTCCGCCAGTCGCGATTTGCCGAGTTCGGTTTCAAGGCTGCGATTTTGCTGCGCCAGCCGATCATAATGATGAAAAACGCGGCGGAAATCGTAGCCGCTGAGCAGACCAACTTGAAAGGGGATGGCGGCATAGCCGAGAATATTGGCTGGCGATATCCAGACCTGATACACGGCGTCGGTGCCGCCGTCTTCGCGCTCGTTCAGGTCTACCTGAACCCGCATCTGGCGCACCGGGCCTTTCACATAATTACGCACCACGCCAAAGCGATGAGGCCGAATCCATTCGAAGGGGTCTTCATACCAGACAATCGGCACCAGTTTGATGCCAAACAGGCTGATGCGATGCATTTTTAGCTTGCGTCGGGCGTTGATGACTGGCTCGCCACCGGTCATTTTGATGCGTGGAACGTGGGTATCACGGTTGAAGCGGTCAGTGTTGGCGACCAGCGGCCACAGGGCTTCAGGGCTGGATTTCAAATGCCACTGCCAGCGATAGTGAAATTCGCGGCGTGGTTTAGCAGGTGCTGCCGGTGAAACTTCCAGCGTGCGATAGGTGCTCATCAAACTGCCATGATGGATAGGAAAAATGATCCGCAGTTTGCGCGGATAGATACATACTACTACAGGGTGGTCAGCGCCAATCCTAGAGTTGGATTATAATTTTCATAAAGGTGATTGTTTAATAACGAAGGCGGTGTATGTCTCAGGCTCATGCAGACGCTGGAAGAATCAACGCCACCACCACCGCGAAATCCGGCGCACAAACACCCGTTATTTCTGCAAACGCGCTTCATCCGAACGCATTACTCAACCTTCAGCGTGCCATAGGCAACCATGCCATGCAGCGTCTGCTATCCACGACAAATGTGCAGCGCCAGCATGACCCAACGGCATCAATTCCGCAGGTGCAGCGCGATCCGCTGCCGCGTGCCGATCTCGGTGATCGCAACGGCGGGCGGGCGCATGGGCTGGACTGGGATTCGCGACATCGTGCTATTGACCGGATTACGGCTGACCAGACTCTACGCCAGATTTACTACCAGCATCTCGGCGCGCAGTTGGAAACCTACTTTGGTGATGAACTGGGCATGTCTTATACCGGAGAGATGGCGCAGCAAATGGTTGAGCAGTTGATTCGGGACGCGCGCGATGCCGGGGACGCGGCGCGGGCGCAAACTTTGCAGCAGAACTACAACATCGCCTTACAGTTTGCGGTGGTAGAAACGCTGAATGTTGAAGGCTCAGATCGTTATGAACCGGTTACAGGTGGCCCGACCTATTGCAACATTTACGCTTACGATGTGATTACCGCGCTGGGGGGCTATTTGCCGCGTGTGTGGTGGAACGATTCTGCGATCACCCGTTTGCAGGCAGGCGAGACAGTAACGCCAGCTTACGGTACAACGGTGCACGAAGTGAATGCTAATGAGATGACCCGCTGGATGGCACAATGGGGCGGTGATTATGGCTGGCAGCAAGCCGCCAGCATGACCGCCGCGCAACTGGAGGCGAATAGAGGTCAGTTAGTGATCATTCTGGCGCGTAACGTGGTGGAAACCAGCAGCGGGCACGTGAATATCGTGATGGCGGAAACGCCGGGCAACAGCGCCACTCGCGATGAGGCTGGCAACGTGACCCACCCGATGATGTCGCAGGCAGGGCGTAATAACGAAGAATACGGGGCAAACACTTCACAATGGTGGCAAAACGCCAGCCACACCGACGGCGCGGCGTGGATTTATACTGGAACGCGTGAAAGTGACCTGATTATTTCGCCGGAAAACGCGGTTTGCGAGCCGGAAACCGAAGCCGATGAGCCGCCAGTTTGCGCGGCGGAGTGAAGCTTGAGGAAATTCAAGTGTTCAAATTAAGAGGCGTGGATTTTCAAAACTGTACGTACAGAAATTGCTGAACTTCACCCAATTGGATTAGGCATAAGACCACTAATACGCCGCAACCAAAGAGATAAATTGGACGTTTAATCATAGGCATGTTTGCGGCTTCCACTAGCCCCGTAGCAGTGATGAAAATTGCAATTAATGCGGTTAACAACACATCGAAACCATAGATTTGGGTTAATTGTCCTAACCTACCAATTCCATTTAACCCGACCATGTTGGCGAATAAACTTACGGCAAAAGGAAGATTAGGACTAAGAAATACCAATTAAGATAGCGATCAGGAACAACCCGCGTCCCAGTAGGGGGGGTAAGTTGAGTTTTGAGCGGCGGCTTGCTGTCTGAATATTTAGCAGGATACCGTGATACAGACCCCACAGAATAAATCCCCACCCAGCACCGTGCCAAAGCCCAACGAGACTCATAGTCACAATATTCGACACATATTGAACCGATTGACTTCGTGATAATCCCCAACGGCGCAGCAAGTTGCGACTGAGCGGTGTGAACAAATATAAACGGAACCACATTGAGAGCGACATATGCCAACGCTGCCAGAATTCGCGTGGATTGGTTGCCAAATACGGGTTGTTGAAGTTAGGCGGCAGTTTTATTCCGAATAGGTTGGCGATGCCCAAAACAATATCTGTATAGCCTGAAAAATCAAAGTAGAGTTGCAAAGCATAAATAAGCACCGAAGCCCATGCCCAAAGCAATCCTGAATTTGTTTGATCTGGCGCGAAAAGCTGTGCTTGCAAAGCGCTATGTAGTACGTCGGCAACGAGCAGTTTTTTTGCAAGGCCCATGGTGATGTGCAGAACGCCGACATAGGCTTGTTCTCTATAGAGTCGCCTGGGTAAGTTTGATAATTGCCCTCCGGTGTCATCAAAACTGCTAATTGGACCTGCGCTAATCTGCGGAAAGAAAACTGAGAAAGCAGCAAAAGCTGGTAAATCGCGTGTTGGTGAGTAGCGATTCTGCTTCACATCGACCAAATAACCGATATGCTTAAACACGTAAAAGGAAATACC
>CAZBPB010000310.1:0-4974 GCA_964493565.1 uncultured Pleurocapsa sp.
CCAACTGGTTGAAGGCGTGATCAGCCGCGTGGCGCAGTTCGGCGCGTTCGTCAGCCTTGACCCGGGCATCGAAGCCCTACTGCACACCAGCCAGATTGCCGAACCGCCGCCGGAAGATCCGACGCTGGTGGTACACGAGGGCCAGCGTCTGGTGATGCGTGTGATCAGCATTGAAGCTGACAAGCAGCGCCTTGGACTGAGTCTGAAGGATGTGGCGACGGAAGAAAAGATGCAGTTCCGCGCCGCAAAGGCCGAAGCTGAAGGCGAAGCTGCTGATGCCGAACTCGCTGAAGTCCTGGAAGAAGACGTGGTGGTTGAAGTCGTAGATGAAATCGAAGTCATTGATGTTGTCGAGATTGTGGATGACGAAGTCGTTGAAGAGATCGAAGTAGTCGAGATCGTTGAAGCCGTCGAAGCTGACGCTGACGCCGAAGCCGAAACAGTCTAGTTCAGCCTGAAATGCACAAAAAACGGGGGCTTTACGCTCCCGTTTTTGATTTCTTAACGTATTCAAGTGCAATATTCGTTTCTAATAAACGTATTGCCGTCTGTTCATGGAAGAGGAAGCTCGTTGTTCGGACCGATTACCTGCGGCATCATTGCCATTTCCATCGTGATTATCATCATCTGGAAACTACTGATCGGGGATAAAATCTTTAACGGATCGTCCGATAGCAGCGATGATTTTGACGTTGAAGGCTTCGCCATTTTCGATGATATTACCAGTGACGACTGAAGCGAAAAATCTGTACATAAAGCACGAGATTTCTCGCTCAAGAATCCTTATCCATCACTGACGCTAATAAAAACTGCGCACGATTAGTCTGCCCTCATATTCAAGAAGCCGCTGCTCCCAATCTTGCCTGTAGATTTTTTTGTAAGCCTCCTTTACAATGCCAAATGCTGTGTAAACACAGCCAAATTTTTGATCGAAAGGGGGTGAATGCAGAAACATGGCGCATGTATCACTGAAACCAAACGAATCGCAGGAATCGCTACTTCGTCGCTTCCGCAAACGTGTAACCAACAGCGGCGTGCTGAGCACTGTCCGTCGCAAGCGCTGGTATATTTCGAAGAGCGAACTCCGCCGAATTGAGAAGAAGAAGGCGATCCGCCGTGCCCGTCGCCGTCAACGTAACGCCACAATGCGTTAGATTGACCCCGTGCTCGAAAGATCTCTACTTCCGCGCCAATTGGTTTTTGCCCACCCATCAACCGCTGTCCATTTCGGGCAGCGGATGTTTTGTTTGTTCTAAGGAGTTGGAAGGCCCGCTATGGCAAATAAAGAAGACAAGATTGAAGTAGACGGCATCGTTGTAGAGGCGCTGCCGAACACGCAATTTCTGGTAGAGCTGGAAAATGGTCACCGCTTACTGGCGTACCTTTCCGGCAAAATGCGTAAGTTTTACATCCGCATTCTACTGGGAGATCGTGTACGGGTTGAAATGACCCCGTATGACCTGAATCGCGGGCGTATCACTTATCGCTACCGTGACAACCGCCGCGACGGCGACGACGCACCCGCAGAATAAGGCGCGCGATACCGCCAAAATCAGGGCAGTTGAATCGTCTCCGCTCAGGTGGTGGCTGCCCGTTCTTTTGATTCTAATCTTTATCGCCTCAAGAGTTCCATTTCTAACAGAATTACCGCTGCACAACGACGAAGGGCTGCACCTAACGCGCGCCGTCGAAGTATGGAATCTGCACCCGTTCTGGGAAATCGGCGATGGCAAGATCGTCAACCACTTGGCCATCGCCCTGATCTACCCGCAAAACGCGCCGGTGTTCGCCGGACGTATCGCCACTGTTCTCATTTCAACATTAGGACTTGCCGCCGCATTCGCCATTGGCCGCCGCTTATCCGGCAATACAGGCGGGGCGCTGGCTGCGACAATGTGGATTTGTTCGCCGTACATCTTCTTTTATGAACGGCTGGCATTCAGCGATGCCGAAGCCGGCGCGGTGGTGGTGGTGGCGATTGCCGCCAATCTCAAACTAACGCGGAGCGGCACGATTCGGGATGCGGTACTTACAGGTTTCTGGCTGTCGCTGGCAGTATTATTCAAGTTCACGGCTGCGCCATACGCGCTTTCGATTCTGTTGGTCACGCTGCTGCTGCCCAGGTACTCGCTGCGCCGACGCGGCATGCTGCTGCTCATCATCGCGCTTACGGGTATGGTAATGTTCGCGGTGCCGCTAGGCTATCTGATACTACGGCGCGAGCCTTTGTTTGAAATTGCGCTTGGCTGGGTGGGCGTGGGTGGAAATCAGGTACAGGGCGCAGGTTTAAGCGGGAATGTCGCCCGTTTTAGCACACTTATTTCCACATTTGGCGTACCACTGTGGGCGTTATTTACGGCAATCGGGCTGATTCTGATCTGCATCTTCCGGCGCAGGGCTGGCATTGTGCTGCTGGCTGCCGCGCTGATTCCTTTTCTGCTCACCATCACGCTGGGGCGCGAAGTGCTGCCGCGTCATTTTGCCGCTGCGCTGCCGGTTCTGGTCACGCTTGGGGGCGCGGGTTTAGGGGCGGTGATCGTTAAACTGCCCACCCTGCCCCGTCGTCTGCTTGCGTTGGGCATCGCGTTTGTACTGGCGCTTCCCTTCGCCGTGTTTGCCATTATCGCCTACGATGATCCGGAAGATTTGCCGCTGCCGCAAGAAATTCGCGCCGAGCATATCACTGATCATAGTTCGGGCTTTGGTTTGCGCGCTGCTGTGCTTGATCTTCCCGATTTCGTCACAGAGTCGGATGCGGTGATTATCGCCAGCATGTTCCCGGATAGCTGCCGCCGCGCCAATTTTGAGGCCGCGCCGGGCTTTGAAATGCTGTGCACCGCCGCGCCGGGGATCGAGGCGATCACCCGGTCATTGGAAACAAATCCGGTTGTGTACGTGCTGGCAGATACTGCACCGCTGATCGGCGCAGATGTTTCAGCATTAGCTTTGGATCTTGGCGTCACTGCCGATCAACTTGGACTATATCCACGACCGGGCGAAATGTTGGAGAATGCCAGCGTGGTGTTGTGGAAACTGAGCCGCTGAGCGCTCAATCCGTGAGGTGTGCGCAGGCGCGGTGATAAGCATCTGCAAGTGTATTCTGGGCAAATTCACTGGTATGAATTTGCTTAGCCTCGCCCCAGATAACGCCTGCATAACGCTGCAATAGGCGCTGTTCGTCGCGGCTGTGCATCACTTCACCCATCTTGCGGATGGTGTTCAGCATGTGCACCATGACCATTAAATCTCCCCTGCCATAATGCAAAATCTGATCAAACGAGAGATGCATTAGCCCGGCAAACGTAACGACCTCGCGAATCAATCGCAAATGCCCATCACTATCGAACTGGTAGGGAACAGGCAGCTTTCGCAATGACATCTTAGCCAACGCCTCTCCAAGATGATCAATACAGGTCATGGCGGTAAAAGGATCGTTGATTGCGGCAGAAAGAGCGCGGGTAGCAATTGCCACCAGTTGAGAAAAGAGAAGTTCAACATCCTGCATTGGCGAACGGTGCGGGGACATATAAATCGATTCGTGAAATTTTTGATGCAAATCGGCATCGAAATTCTCTGGCGGGTACACGCGACCAATAATGCTGCCCTTAATCACGAAGTGACCGGGGCGGGCAAGTACCTGCAGCGTAACATCCTGCGTCTTTGCCAGTTCAACCATTTGCTGATATTCATTGCCGATGATGTAGCCGGTGCCGCTGGCTAAAATCTCGCCGCCATTTTCTTTTAAGAGATTCAGCGCTGCTTCCGAAGTTTCGCTGAGCGCCGCTGGCAGTTCATTGGGGTCTTTTTCCAGACTAAGCGATTCGATGTTGCGCAGCAGCGCCATGGTAATGTTGCCGATAATCGAGGTCGGACGGATAGAAACCGCCATGTGATGAATGAAGTAAATTAGCGCCAGCACACAGCATACGGTCAAAACAATAGAGCCAACTGCTGACAAGCGCGGCACAAAAGGAACGTCGGTTCTAACGGCGAAGGCGACCAGCACCATCACACAAAAGATGAAAGTGCCGGTATAAATGCCGAACACCACCTGCGAGCCGCGATCCCGGATGAAGTTTCCTACGATAAGCGGGCCATACTGCTGGCTTCCAAGCGTGAGCACAACCAGATTCAGGGAAAACACCACGCCCACGATGGTTGCAATAGACCCTGCTAGCACTGAGATCAGCGTTGCCCAGGCCGAGCCGTCCAACGTAGATGGATCGCCAACTCCCTGCGCGAGTAATGCGTCATAAGCGATGTCTATCTGAATGGCGATAAGCGCGGCAACTGCAAAAATGAGGGTAATGAGACCGGGAAGAAACCAGTAAGTAGAGCGCAGGTCTTCGTTAGAAAGTTCGAGACGAGATCTTAGCAAACGCACAAAATCCCCTTTTCAAGACCTTACAGAGATCATCATGATAACCAAAGCGTATTTTGCTTACTTTTCAGCCCAATGCACAGCCATTGTAGCGAACATAAAGGTTTTATAGCTTACACTGCGGAAACCAGCGTCGCGCATGAGTGCCGCCAGTTCATCCGGCGTTTTGAATTTTTGCGTGGACTCTGGCAGGTATTTATAAGCATCGGCGTTGCCGCTGATGATTCGACCAAGCGTGGGGATACCATATTTAAGATAGCCGACAATGAAAGGTTTGAGCAGATTTTTCGGCGGCGGGGCAGTGTCCAGCAATACCAGCCTACCGCCGGGCTTTAGCACCCGCAGTTGTTCACTAAAGGCGCGCGGAATATCAATCACGTTGCGCATCAAGAAACCTGCTGTTAGCGCATCGAACGCGGCATCTGGAAACGGCAGGTTCAGCGCATCTGCGCCGCTCCACAACACTTGATCGCCCATCGGCAGTGTTTTTCCGACCTGCATCATACCCAGTGAAAAATCACCGCCAACCGCATGGATACCCGGTGTTTGGCGCAGCGCCTCGAAAGCAATATCACCCGTGCCGGTCGCAAGAT
>CAZBPB010000311.1:0-755 GCA_964493565.1 uncultured Pleurocapsa sp.
TTGCATGGTCACAGACCCCGATATGCTTCTCCTCAAAACCCGCCTGTCTTACCTGTTTGAAAACAGGAAACCCAACTGATTTTGCGCGCGCAATCGTGATATGCTGAGTCATTCAGGAAGCACAGCGAGGGAGAACAGATTGTCCCGCGCACGGGCACACGAATTACAGGCGGAATATGCCGCGCAGGGCGACCCGACTGGCTGGTTTGAGGCGTTTTATGCCGAGGCTGGTGGAGATGCGGCGCATATTTCGTGGGCAGACTTGAAACCCAATCCCCATCTTGAGGCATGGCTGAAACGCGAGAAGGCAGACGGCGCGGGAAAACTGGCGCTGGTTAGCGGATGCGGGCTGGGCGACGATGCTGAGGCACTTCAGGCGCGGCGTTACCATGTGACCGCGTTCGATATTTCCCCGACAGCAATTCAATGGTGCTTGAAGCGTTTCCCGGCGACCAGAGTCGAATATCTAGTAGGCGATTTGCTGAACCCGCCGGAAGCGTGGACAGGGGCGTTCGAACTGGTGGTGGAAATTTACACCCTGCAATGCCTGTTGGGTGAACTGCGCGAAGGGGCGATGCAGCGGCTGGCGAACTTCGTGCGTCCGGGCGGGATGCTGTTGATCATCGCGCGCGGGCGGAATGACGACGATGATCCCGGAAGTATGCCCTGGCCGCTGACGATAGAAGAACTTTCCGCGTTTGAGGAACACGGGCTGAAGCTGACACAGTTTGAAGATTTCTTCGACAGGGAAAACC
>CAZBPB010000311.1:765-4684 GCA_964493565.1 uncultured Pleurocapsa sp.
GTGCGCCGGTTCAGGGTGTTGTTTCAGCGAGGGTAATCCAAAAGTCCCCACCCCTACACACTGTTTGCTGATTTCGTACTTTTAGCCAGCATTCGCTGACTTTTTGTTTATCTGGATGCCCTCACCCCCCTGCGCCTGCCGCCAATGCCGTCGCAGTAGCGGCGAACTCGGCTAGCTGGCCGGTGATCGGGTTGGGGGTGAGCGTGGCGGGAATCATAGTTAACAGCAGCTGCGGCTCGGTGGTGAAATCAACCGCCGTTGGGAAGATGATCTGTGTTGCTGCCTGCGTCGGCTCCGGCGTTGGCGCGAGAGTAGGTTCCTCAGTCGGGAAGACTTCCGGTGTGGGCGTGAAGGTCAGGTCAACAGCGGTGGGAAAAACCTGCGGCGTGGCTGAAGGCTCTGTGGTGGGTGTAAGCGTCATGATGCCATCGAGCGTGGCGAAGTAAACCGGCGTCACGTTCAAGCCGCCCAGTTTATCCGGCAGCACAGCCGATTGACCGTCATAGGGCGGGCAGTTGGGCGGAATCACCAGCGCAAGGCCGGGGGTGATCATCGTGGTCGGCCTGAGCAGGTTGGCAGAACCAAAACAGGCTAGATCAACGTTGAAATAGGCGGCGATCAGATCAAGATTGTCGCCATACTGCACGATATAGAACGGCGGCGGCGCGCCACCCCCGCTTTCGATCAGCGCCAAGCCTTCAGGCGTTCCCTGCGGCGGCACGATGCCATATGGTGGCGCGCCGTTGGGGATGACCAGCCTGTCGCCGGGGCGAATGAACGAATTGCGATCAAGCTCATTGGCGATCAAAATGGCATCCAGCGATATGCCAAAACGCTGGGCGATGGTGCTGAGCGTATCGCCGCTGCGGATCATGATGATCAGGTTGCCATTTTCATCCATCGTGTCTAGCTGGCGGGGGTTGGCGACATAGGCCGCGCCGTCATAATGCGGGCAGGCTGAGCTAATGATGATCTGGTCGCCGGGATGCAGCCAATCGCCAGCGCGCATGTTGTTGGCGCTGTAGATGCAGTCTACATCTACATCATAGTACGCGCCGATCTGATCCAGCGTGTCGCCAAACTGAATAGTAAACATGATGTCGCCCACCAGCGGCGGCCAGTCATCGTCCTGTGCCAGCGCTGCTGTTCCTAAAGCGATCAATGCTGCAACGGCGAGTGCCGAAGCGGCAACAGCCCATTTCACCCATTTGAGCGAAAAGCGATCCATCAGGCCAACCCTTATGGTGGTTCGATTCCACGCGTGGGTTTCCAGTGTAACACGGTTAAGGGGATTAGAGCATCAAGAAGAAAGTACGGGAGTGGTGAAATAGCAGGATATGACCTTGACCTCACCCCTCAATCCCCTCTCCGTACACGGAGAGGGGATTGAGGGGTGAGGTTATTGCAGGCAATATCCTCGAAAGTCCCCACTCCCAAAGTACTGAGTTCTGAGTGATGAGTAAAGCAGTAATTTTCAGGCAAGACGCTGCGCTACGTCCGCCAGCGGCTCGAACCCGCTGGCTAATTACGACAGCCTGAAGGCTGCCTGACGGCGGATGGTTTCAGCCTGCTTTAGCAGGTGTGGCTAGCCCGATGCTTTGAGCGTCGGGCGAATAGGCACCCCTTGCCCCTACGTTATAATCTTTAACTTTCACTTCTCAACGATCCTGACTCATCCCTCATTACTCGTCACTCATCCCTTCTTTTTATGCTAAACTGCGTTATCCCCCATAATGCGGGGGAATGTGGTTGAACGATTCATCTTACAGTATTCAATGTTGTTTCCTGCAAAGGGTTGGAATGAAAACGCGTGGCACTATCATCCTTATCCTCTTCGTGGTGGTCGTGGTAGTAGTAGTGGGGGTGAGCCAGTTTTTGCGCTCGCAGCCGCCGCTGGAAGTGACCATTGCCGTGAACCCGATTGCGCTGGATTGGGCGCAAAGCGTGGCAACCGCGTTCAATGCTAGCGAACCGGTGGTCAATGGATCGCGCAGGGTGCAGGTACGGGTGACGCCGGTGGATGATTTGCAGGCGTGGGGCGCAGATGGCGGGTCATGGAACCTGACCGATCATCCCGATGGCTGGATACCCGGCACCAGCGCCTCGCTGGAATATGCCAATGGTGTGCGGCTGCCGTTCACCGAAATACAGCCTTCGCTGGCGCATACCCTGCTGGCGTGGGGCGGCTTTACCGACGCGGTGGAAGACATCACCGCGAACGGCGCACCGTTAGATTGGACGGCGATTCAGGAATACACCGAAAACGAACGTCTGAGTCTGGCGCTGCCACATCCGGGGCGTTCGCTGGCAGGGCTGGCGGTCGCGCTTTCCGGCGCAGGTGACTATCACGGCTCAACCAATCTGGCCGGGCAGCAGGTGACGGATACCGGATTCAGAGCGTGGCTGGTAGAGATGCTGGGGCATGTGCCGAACTTTAACACACTGGGCGCGCTTCCGGCGGAAACGCTGGCGGCACGCGGGCAATCCGCCGGGGCAGTGGCGCTGCTGCCGGAAAGCCAGTGGCTGACCAACCTGCGCGGGCAGTTGGTGAACCCGTCCAATCCGGTAATTCTCGGCTATCCTGAATACAACGTTGATTTCGATTTCCCGCTGGCGGTGTGGGACGACATTACTGCTGATGGCGATCCCGATGCCGGTAGCAAACGCGCGGCTATCGAGGCATTCGGCACTTTTGCCAGCGGCGCGGCACAGCAGCTAACCGCTGCTAATTATGGCCTGCGCCCGCCGACAGCCGTGCTGGAAGCGGGCAGCGCAGGGCTGTTTGATGCTGGCTTGCCCTACGGTACGGCGATTGCAGCGCCAGCGATGACTTATGTAGAGCCGCCCTCGCGCACAGACCTGCTGGCGCTAATCGGCGCAATAAATCAGGCGGTGAGGTAAGGAGGGAGCGTGATCGGTGATGAGTAATGAGTCAAAAGCACCTAAAACCTCATCACTCATTGCTCGTTGCTCAATACTTTTCTGAGAGGACAACAATGCGTAAAACCCTATTCTTCATTCTTTTGGCAGTGTTATTCGTGGTTACAGCCTGCGATGGCGGTGGCTCACAGGCGGTGACCAGCGTGGCATCGGCGTGCGCCAACGGCGCGGTGAATATCAGCATCGTGTATGCCCCGGAATCAGAACAGTATATGCCGCAGGTGATGGGCGACTTCAACCGCGCCTACGCGCAGGGACGCAACCCGATCACCAACCAGCCGCTGGCGCAGGGCGAACGCCCGATCTGCGTGACCGGCGAAGATGGCAGCAGCGGTACAGTGATGCAGGGTATCGTGAACGCGATTATCGCCCCGAACAACAATAATGTCGTGCGCCCGACCATCTTTGAGCCATCGGTCAGCCACTGGCTGGCGCTGGCGAATTATCAGAGCGGGCGGCAGTTGTTCGACCTTGCGGCATCACGCCCGACGGCACTTGCGCCGGTGGTGATGGCGATCTGGGAAAGCCGCCTGAACGCCATCCGCGAGCATGTAGGTTATGAAGATGTGGGCTGGGAAGAACTGATCGAGGTGTTCAACAGCCCGAACGGCTGGTGCGATTATGGCGTGGAAAACTGCCGCCGCACCGTGTATTACGGACATACCGATCCGCTGGTCAGTTCAACCGCACTGTCCACACTGATCGCTGAGTTCTACGCGGCAGCGGAGTCGAATAATATCAATGAAGATCGCCTGTCGCTGGCGACGGTGCGTAACCCTGATGTGCAGAACAGCGTGCGCGAAATCGAAAATCTGATCCGCCACTATTCCTCGCGCACCACCGAATTCCGCGAGTACATTGCGCAGGGGCCAGAGTATCTGGACTTTGTGGCGCTGGAAGAAAACGACGTGATCGCCATCAATCGCGGTCAGACTCAATACCAGCCGCCGGAACAACTGGTGGCGCTGTACCCGAAAGA
>CAZBPB010000311.1:4766-4972 GCA_964493565.1 uncultured Pleurocapsa sp.
GGCGGTATTTGTGGATTACGTGCTAACGCAGCCGGTACAGGAACTGATCATGACCTACGGCTTCCGTCCGGCAAACCCTGATGTGGAACTGGGCTTCCCGTTCGTGCCTGAAAACGGCGTGGATTCCTCACAGCCGCGCACCGTGCTAAACGTGCCCGCGCCGGACGTGATCGCGGCGGTGCAGCAAAGCTGGGCGTTCGTGAAGA
>CAZBPB010000312.1:0-1245 GCA_964493565.1 uncultured Pleurocapsa sp.
TACTGTGGACACAATGCCCGACTTCGGCTTCGGCATCGGGAAGCTCATATTCGGATTTCAACCCCTGATTAACGGGCCGCCATGTGGCGCCGCCATCATCGGTACGGAAAGCGCCAGCGGCTGAAATGGCAACGAAGATGCGATCCGGGTTTTCATGACTGAGGACGATAGTATGAAGGCACATGCCACCTGCGCCGGGCTGCCAGAGATTGCCTTTGACATCTCGCAAGCCGGACAGTTCCTTCCAGCTTTTGCCGCCATCGTCGGTATGAAAGAGGGCGGCATCTTCAACGCCGGCATAAACGGAGTCGGGGTTGGTCGGTGACGGCTCAAGATGCCAGACGCGCTTAAACTCCCACGGGTGCTGGGTGCCATCATACCATTGATGGGTGCCGGGATCGCCAACATAGGTGAACTCATTGTTCATGGCTTCCCAAGTTTTGCCGCCATCGTCAGAACGCTGGATGACCTGACCAAACCAACCGCCGGACTGCGAAGCATAAAGGCGATCCGGATCGGATGGGGTGCCGGTGATGTGATAAATCTCCCAACCGGGAAAATGCGGGCCATCAACAGTCCAGCTTTTGCGAGCATTATCAGAGCGCAGAATAAACGCGCCTTTGCGCGTGCCAACCAAAACACGAACCTGGCTCATGATTTAGACTCCTTAAATGGACATACGCCGTTCAGTCTACAAGAATAGAACTTTTGTTCTCAGGAGTCAATCAGAATGTTGTAGGGAATGAATTTGAAAATGGTTATGAAATTACGCGTCCTGATTTTAGGGATTACTGGCGATTCCAAAGACCTTTTTTGTTATTTTCGCTTTTATAGATGACCATATTGATAACAAGCAGTTCTTGCTTCGCTGACACGCTCATGAAAGGATTTAGCGATGACAGACCCACAGGCTGAAATTACGAGTCAGTTTCAGGCTCTCCAAAGCAAGGCAATGCAACTTTTCGGCGATCTTGACCTTGGCGAAGTAAAGGACGAGATCAACAGCCTAACCGCCTCGGTTGGCAAACTGGGCGGCGATCTGACAGGGATTCGCAGCAGGGGTTATGCTTTCGCCTCCAGCCTTGATGATAAAGTGCGGGAATTTGGCGAGCGGTGGAGCAGGATGCAGGGGCAATTGGGAACGCTGATCCATCAGGAGGTGAGCCAACTGCGGCAAGACGCGCAAAAGTTGGAGCCGCTGCTTGAAAAAGCAAAGAATCGCGATGATGTCCTGCAGGTCCTTGT
>CAZBPB010000312.1:1255-4964 GCA_964493565.1 uncultured Pleurocapsa sp.
GAAAAGGCAAAAAATCAGGCGAATAACCCGACGGCTATTGGCATTTTGCTGCCATCACTGGAAAGTGAGGTGTCCAGTTTAGAGAGCAAGGTGAAGGCTGCTGTAGAGCGCGTGAAAACGCATTTCTCGGAACTGGAAGACGCGGTTGTGGAAGCGGGCGCGCAACTACGCCAGATCAACGGCTATCTTGACGAACAGGACGAAGCCAGCTTTCCCTTTCAAGCAAATGAGAAGGTGTTCACTGTTGTTGAGGCTGAATGGATAGCCACAGGCAAAGGAGATAAAGACCCTGATGGCGTGCTGTTTTTGACCGATCAACGGTTGATCTTTGAGCAGAAAGAAAAGACAGGCAAGAAGCTGGGCATTTTTGGCGGCAAGCACACACAGGAACTGGAGTGGGAGATTCCACTGGCGCAAATTGAAGCGATTGAGCCAGAAAACAAGGGAATGTTTGGCAGCAAAGACCTTGTGCATCTTACGCTTGCCAGCGGCGCACCCTACCCCAGCATCACGATTGAGGTGAAGGACGTGAAAAGCAACGCGTGGGTAGAACAAGCCCAGCGCATGGTGAAGGGCGAGGCGAACGAGGAGCGGGTTTCATAAGGGACAGTTCTAGCTCAGTAAATGCAAAAAGCGCCGGATTCGGCGCTTTTTGGTTTATAGCAGCGAACTTCAGGACGAGGAAGATTTATCCTGAAAGGTTTTTGCGAACTGAACATATTGATAAACATCGGCAAAGTTGGTGGCGATGCCAATGGAGGCACGCAGCGCGCCAGTAGATTTGGGACTTACGTTTTCTAAGAACTGCTCGTATGTAAGTTTATCTGCATCTTCAAAGCAGGTACTCAAATCTTTTTCGGTGAAATCGAGGGCGGTTTCGCGCGCGCCGGGGTTGCAGTGACAACCTGCGCGCAGTGAGATGCGTTTTTCGCTCGCTTTGCGTTCCACAAGATTACTATCCACCAGATCACCGCGCGGATCAAGGAAATTCACTTGAATTGTTCCGCCACGCGCCTCAAGCGTTGAAGGGCCGTACAATTGGATGAGCGGATAGCCGCCAGTGTGGCGCAACTGCAGCAGTTGATCGAGCAACCAACCGGTCAAACACATCACACGCTCATGGATGGTGTCTATTCCGATGGACTCGATATGACGCAAACCGATTTCTACTGCCGGAATGCTGAGATAATTTACGGTGCCGTCTTCAAAACGCGCAGGACCGGGCGTGAGGTAATGACCCATCGCGCTTACGGACGAAAAGCTGATAGTGCCGCCAGCAAACCAAGGACGTTGAAGCTTCTGGATCGCCCTTTTGCGAGCGATCAAACAACCCATGCCGGTTGGATAGCCGAAGATTTTGTAAAAGGAAAGGGAAACGAAATCTGGATGCCATTCGCTGAGATCGAGGCGATTAGATGGCACAAAGGCGGCAGCATCCAGCAGCACGTCCCATCCTGCTGCCTGCGCGGCGCTAATCCACTCAAGCGAGTGCTGAACACCTGAAAAGTTAGACTGGGCGGGGTAGGCAAACAGATTATTCGCTTGAGGATTGGCCGAATGCAGCGTTTGCTCCAAAAACAACTCGTCGGTGCACAGCGTGCCAGCTAGAAGCGGGATATAAGTGACGGATGCGCCTCTTGTACGCGCAAACTCGCGGATGCCGTTAACAGAATTATGATTGTCGTAACTCAGAGCGAATTGACCACCCCCGGCAAAGGGATAGGATTCGCCGATGAGCTTGAGCGCGCCAGTAGCGTTGGGCGTGAAAATAACCAGATACTCGTCTGGAGAGGCATTGAAGTATTTCAGCACGTAATCCCGCGCGCTTTCAACGAGATGGGTCATCGCCAACGACGTCAGGTTTTGCGAATGAGGATTACCAAACACCTCATTTTGCAGCAGATCCATGTGCTTTTGTAACTGTGACTCTGCGTACAAGCCGCCGCCGGTATAGTCGAGGTAGATGTGCTGCTCACGATCCAACCGCGCATAGTCTGTGGCACGCAAATCATCCAGCTTGTGCGTGGAGGCGTATTCGGGATATGCACGAAGGAAATCAGCGAAAGCAGACTGATAATCGGCACCAAGAGAGGGCAAGTGGTCTATGACCGCATGATCGCGAACTACTGGTTGTACGCTCATTAACATTGCCTCCACATTCCAGCTAAAAGCAGAAATATCAGCCAGAGAGCCTGATGCTGCAACTCCCACTGATACGATCTATTTTGCCACTAATACCCGAAATTGAGAAATTAAAAGAGCGTCTGTATATGACGCTCTTCAACTTGATACCGCACCGCGGTCACTGTCTGGCGGGTGAGCTGACTGGTTTCCGCTGTTGCCTATGTCTATACCAGGCGAGCGCGTAAAGACAAGGCCATCAACTGCCATGCGAATCTAGAAGGATTTTAGATGCTGGCGCTCAAAAATTCCTGTGCCAGCGCGTTACGTTGATTCACGTGTTCGATAAGCTGCGTCAGAGAATTCTGGAACGTTTCTGGCGAGTCCAAATGCGGGTCAGCAGGCTGATCGCCATCGCCTAACACATAGGGCGTGATGAGTTCATGCAGCCTTTGCAGGGAAGCTTCCATGCGGGATGGCTCGAACGCGCCGTTGATGGCTTCGTCTACATAATTTGCGTAGCGTTCGGCATAGACCGGATCGTTGATGAGGTAGCTTATCAGCGGCCACGTGTCGTCTGTACTGGTCAGGTCAAGCGAGCCAGTATTTTCATTACGCGCGCCGCCCCTGCCCCCGGTACGCGTGGTAAGCGCCTCATTATTGTCCCAGGGTATCCATGTGAGCAGGCCAGTGGACGGATCGTTATACAGATAGTAGTTGTGCGCCATGCGTCCGTAGCTATCCCAATTCTGAATGACGGTATTCACAGCCAGCCAATTGATGAATCCATCCACGTTCAAAACAGATTCCAGCCCCGCGCGCCATGCTTCAGGATCGTTTATGCGGGTATCTGAATGAAGCGCATCAAAGAGAGCGAGAATATCGCTGTAATCAGCATTATCCTCATTGGTCTTTAATTCGAAGGTCTCCGCGAGGAAAGTGCCTTCCTGAAAATCAGCACCTGTGCCTTCAGGTTTGTACAGGTTGCCGCCATCATCGGCAAACTGCGTCTGGATCACGGTGTCTTCAATCTCTTCAACAGCTGTGTAAAGACCGATGTAAACCGGGCCTTCACCGTAATCCATATAAACAGCGTAAAAAGCGGTTTGCGCTGAAGGGACGCCGGCCTCACGGAAGATATCGGCGGCAAGCTTTTCGTGCAGGTAGGATATATCACGGAAGTTGCTGGAGAAGCTCAATTCATCGAAGCCGAAGAAGCGCTGATTATCAATTTCGGGATAATCATCTTCGTACCGATCAAAGTTCAACTTGAAGCCCAGTTTCAGAGAGCCTCTGCTCCACGCGCCAATTAAGGTGGAATTACCTTTGTAGCGGAAGCCTACATTCGTCCACGTTTGATCATTAAAAGTGATATCGGCGGTTACCCAGATCGGATCTTCTGAACTGAAATCTATAGCACCACCGGGCAGACCAGCACCCATGATGACATCGCCGGGTGGCGTTCCCCGGGGAACTTCAAACCCTTCTGGAAGATTTTCAGGGTCGAAGCCCTCTGGCAGATCAAACCCTTCCGGCAAGTTTTCGGGATCGAAGCCTTCTGGTATTTGACCGGGTATGCTGCCGGAGC
>CAZBPB010000313.1:0-1570 GCA_964493565.1 uncultured Pleurocapsa sp.
TGAGATTAATTGTATGCCTGATTCAGCGAACGTGTCAAGCAGATCGCAAAGAGAATTGATTGCGTACGATGCTGTCTTACGCGAGATGATATACTCTGAATCACATTCGATTGACCGGATAACGGAGGTGGCTCATTCCCATGACAAAAAACTCGCGCATTGAGCCTATCGAGCGCGCTACCAACAGATCGTGGGATGAGTGGCTACAGTACATGGATAGTATTGATGCCAGAAACCTGAGTCATTACGACATTGCCAGCCACTTACTGGTTGAGCTTGATGGTGTGGTGGACAATATCGGGTGGTGGGCGCAGTCTATTTCGGTAGCCTATGAGCAGTATATCGGGCGGCGCATTCCCGGTCAGCAGTCTGATGGCACCTTTCAGACCAGCGTCAGCAAATCCACAAAACTCGGCATGCAGGAATTAATGGACAAATGGGAGAAATTCGCCGCTGCCGATGAAGAGGTGTTGTCTCTAACTGCCCGCGAAGTAAAAGTGAGCGGCACCGAAAAGCGCATCACATGGCGCACCAAAGCGCATGACGGCTCCGATATTAGGATTACCAGCGAACCAAAAAAAGATGGCACCGCCGCCATTGTTGCCATGCAAATGGGATTACAAACCCTTGAACTAAACAACGAAGCCAGAGAGAAGTGGTCTTCGATATGCGCGCGGTTTCTAACCGACCTCTAGATGTCGGCGTTCAACAATTACCTCTCACTGCTCTTAAACTGTATGACTCCCCGCCTGCCGTTGGTGCGCCATTTCGGGTCTACGGCATCCAATGCTTCAGACTGCCCCGATTGCAAGCCGACAATCGTTTCTGACTTCAACGTGCGTAATGCCAGCAGCGGAGCGGGGAAATAAGCAGCTACTTCAGAAAACGGCGTCGCGGGATCCCATAAAGCATCGCCTGTGATCCGCCGATAATTCAAATCCCCTTTGGTAATCACCAATGAAGCGTGTGCAAAAGCCTGCATCGCCTCTTCAGGAAAATCGCGCAGGAAATAAGGCCGGTTCCAATCCTCAAAAGACGTGACTTTGAGCCGTCCCTGCCAGCCCGCCATCATCAGCCGTTCACTTAGTTCGGCAGCCCCATCCACTGGAATAGTTTTGAACACCACATTCAAGAGCGCTGCCAGATCGTGCGGGGTAGCGTCGCTGACAAACATGGGCCGCGCCTTCAGGTGAAGAAATACATCTGATGCCGCAGTTTCTAGAAGCGCATCAATGAGCAGCAAGTCCAGCGTGAGTTCAGCCGCAGCATTATCGGCAATCAGATGGATCGTTCCCGGGTCGCTTCCTAAGAGATGATCAAGAGCAGGATCGCGGTTATCCACTAACAAATCGTCATCATGCGCGTGAGTGCCCAGCGCCGCCGAAGTAGACAGACTCAAATCCATACGGTTGGCAAAGAGCGCCAGTTCCAACAGGCTATACAGCCGTTCACGCGCTGGTTTCTCGCGCAGCGCCAGCCCTTGTTGAAGCACCAATGGCAGCGCATCACCCTGTAGTTCTTCCTGCTTATAAGGAGCAAACGGATCGCGTTTGGTCTCAAAATAGCCAAC
>CAZBPB010000313.1:1628-4956 GCA_964493565.1 uncultured Pleurocapsa sp.
GTAAGAGCAGGTGATATACATAAACTTCTGCAAAAAACCATTCGCTGTGCAGCCACGATTCTCCAGCATGTGGCTCAAACAAATTCGCCCACAGTTCATAATCGTGCCAATCATGCCCCGGAGACGGAATGACGCTATCCTGCACTAACGCCGATACCAGTTCTTGAATTGCATTGTGTGTCGCCTGGTCATAATCCAGATTGCGGGCAGAGACCTGTTCCAGTATGCCGGGCACGCGAAATTGCATTGTGTGGCGGGTAAAATCGGTCTGCTCAACGCGCAGTGGTGGCAGGGGGGTGGTAGAATCACGCATAGTATGTTCCACTTGGGTTCTGATCGAGTCAAGACGGCATGTCACTGCCGTGAAAAAAGGTTACCGTATGTCTGAAGAAATATTTTCCGTTGCCGAGTTCATTTTGCAAAATGAAGGGACACTTTCCCCATCAAATCCTTTAGTTGTACAAACCGCCTTTGCTGATGACCGAATCGAAATAGTTGGCAGTGTTCACACAAACAGCGGTCAACTGGTGGCGATATTTATCAACCTGAATCTGCCGTTTGAAGGCGAGTTCGTCTCTGGCGTTGATGAGACCTCTGTACCCTTTGCCCTACCACGGCCAAACACCTATGAAACCCCTGTATTTCAGTGGTCAAACGGTCAAACCCGTTTTTACCGCCCTGGCATCTGGGAAAATTATCTTATCCATCTGGCGCGCGGCGTAAAGGCGAAAGTTGAAGCGCTGCAACTACTCAACGGCGTGCCAATCACTGACGATACCCTGTTTGGCGACATGCCGCTTTCAGGTGCAAGCCCCGACGGCAAAGGAGCATAGCACACGATGCCAGATATCAATGTAGAGAAAAATAACCGCATTGCCATGTTGATTGATGGCGACAACGCTCAGGCATCACTGCTGGACAGCATGTTGACTGAAGCCAGCAAATACGGGGTGATCAACATTCGCCGCATCTATGGTGATTGGACCAATCCTGAAATGAAAGGCTGGAAAGAAACGCTGAATACTCACGCCTTTCAGCCGATCCAGCAGTTTCGCTATACCGTTGGTAAAAATGCCACCGACAGCGCGATGATCATTGATGCAATGGACATTCTGTATACGTCTGGTATGGACGGTTTCTGTCTAGTTTCCAGTGACAGCGATTACACCCGTCTGGCAACCCGCATCCGTGAAAAAAATCTGTTTGTAATTGGTATCGGCAAAAAGATCACGCCGGAAGCCTTCGTAAAAGCCTGCGATCTGTTCGTATATACTGAAAACCTGACTATCTCGGATAGTATCCCGGCAGCGACCAGCACCGCAAAGAAAAAGCGTTCTACCGCAGCCTCGAATAAAACAGGAAAGACGACAACCCCAAATACCCAGAGCATGCCCAAATTGTTCAAAAATGCTTTCGATCTTGCTGTGGGCGAAGATGGGTGGGCAGGACTTAGCCAGCTAGGCAATAAATTACGCCAGCTAAACCCGGCTTTTGACCCGCGTACTTACGGTCACAGCCAGCTTCTACTGCTGATCAAGGCGCATCCTGAATGGTTTGAACTGCGCCAGCAAAGTCAAGTTCACTACGTACAGCTTAAGAACCAGAAGTAACTTCAACATCAGGATTTACCGCATCGGTGGCATACAAGCCCTGTCGCGTGTAAACTACGTCACCGGTCAGATTGCCGCTTAAGCTGGCGTTCAGTGTGAACACTTCGGTTTCGTAATCTAAAATACCCGCGCCGGTGACGAATATGCCGGGCACAAAGCCACAGGCATCGAAGACCATGCTTTCGCCCGCATCCGTCGCTTCATAGCTCACGGTGCCGCCAAAATCGCAGCCCATCGCAAATGGCGTAAACAGATCCCAGTACAGGTATTGCGGCGCAGACTCGCGGTTCTGATCGAAGCGAGTCAAAATTTCAACCGGATCGGTGGTATCTACTGGCAGCACCGGAATATAGTCGGTCATGGTCACGCCATCGCAAAAGCTCTCGCGTTCCGCCGGTACTTCATCGTTCACCAGAAATGCCGTGACCTGATCATCGGGGCAAGTGCCACCACGCCCGTAAATTACGTGCGGTCCGCCTTCCATGGTGATGCTGTAGGCGTCTGGCAGCCGCAAAGCCACATCGTAGCCGTTCTGCACCGGTGTTGCTGGATCCAGCGTGGCGTTCAGAATCAATGTTGGCACGTTGGCAGTAAATGGCGCAGGGCGTTCCTGCGGCGGTCGTGCCAGCGTCCAGAACGGGCATACCGGATCGCTCTGTTCCAGCGAATATACGTAGTCACTGCAATCTATCGCATAATACGCGCCATCTGACCACGAAGGATCGGATTCTAATGCCAGCGTTTCAGGGTTTAGAAACAGCGCCGAATAAGCATGTCGCAGCAGCGGTGAGTAATTGCCGTTGGCAGCAGCGGCGAGTTCACGCACAAAACTTGCCCGTCCAAATTCGGTGTACATCGAATCGTAAAGCGCGGCATCCAGTAAAGCGGCGCTCAATTCCCGCTGCGCTATTGTGCCGTCCGCTAGTGGGAACCCAACCATAATCGGCGCATCCGCAACCTGTTCTTGAAAACTTGAGAAAAATACGTCTGGCGCACTACCGGGAAATTCAGCCGCGCACGCTGGATCGTCAGTACAGGCTAGCAGCGATTCGTTCACCGCGTTTGAAAACGCTGCGTCCTGCTGGGCGTAGAAATCCACGCCTTCCAGCGTCAAATCCACCACACCATCAAGGATGAGGCCGGCAACACGATCGGGATATGCAGCGGTATACGTTTGCGAAAATTGTGTGCCATAGCTTTCGCCATAGAGCCAGAACTGCTCATCTCCCACCGCCTGCCGAAAAAGTTCAAGGTCTTCAACAGCCTGCGTCGTGCCTAAGTATGGCAGCAGATCAGGGCGTTCTATGGCCGCCATGCAGTCAGTTGCAAATATTTCTGCTGCATCCAACAGCGTTTCCTGATCGGTTGTATCCGCAAGGTAATAAGTTAACGCCGCATCATCGCAGCGCACGCCTTCAGACTGGCCGATGCCGCGCTGATCGAAAAACACGATGTCAAAATTTTCGAAGACTTCAGGATAGAAATATGAGGAATAAATATCGGCAGCATAGAGTCCGGAATAACCAGGGCCGCCCACCACCGTCACGAACATGCCACGCCGCGCTTCAGGATTTCCCGCGGGGATCACCGCAAAGCTGATGTCTATGGTCTCGCCATTATCAGGATTGGTGTGATCCAGCGGCACGGTAATATCTACACACTGAAAGCCAGGTGATGCCTCGCATGTAACCGCGCCGCTGGCTTCAAGAAACCGCGTC
>CAZBPB010000314.1:0-2158 GCA_964493565.1 uncultured Pleurocapsa sp.
GCACCAGTATCCCCAGTCCCAGCGTTAGCCATGCCAGCCGGTTTTCGCGGCGGCGAAGGTGTTCCATCTCCTGCGCGTCGCCTTTGCCATGCGTTACCAGCAGCGACGCCCTCTCTAACGCCGGGGCAACCATGTACTGCATGATCAGCCCACAAATGATCATGCCCACGAAGGCGATATGCTTCAACAGCAGCGCCCGGCTCCAATCGTTCGAGAATTGTAGCACACCCTCGTAATGCTCATCGGCTGACATCTGCGCAATCCCAGTGATCAACAGCACCATCAGGCTCAAGTTCACCAGTGGGAAGAAGCGTTTACGCAGCCCGCTGTAGAACGCGGCAGCCTGTGCATTTTCTGCCAGCGATTTACGCGCAGCCGGTATCACCAACCCCGATAGTATGGCGAGGCCGCCGATCCAGATGACCGTTGCCAGTAGGTGAAAGAAATAGCTAAGTGCAAGGATAGACGGGGGCAAGTCCTAAAGCCTCGGCGCTGTCTGGTGCGCGTTCTGGCAGCACATGATCGCCGCAGTATTTCGCCATGTTCGCCAGTTCAATGTAAGCTGGCCGAGTATACCCTTCCGGCGTGGTCACTGCCCACCAGTATTCTTCGTTATCCTGCGTCCAATGGGTATCAGCAATATAAATCGCGCTCATCAGCCCCATCCACGGACGCCAGTGTTCGGCGGCATAGGCGTATGCGTCCACCAGATAACGCGCCTGATCCGCCTCGCTTACCGCAAACCACGCCATAGATTCGTGTATCGGGTCAGTGGTGTAGCCCGTTTCCAGTATCGCCATTTGCCGCGCCGCGTCCCCGTTGCGTATCATGATCCGCCGCAAATCTTCAGGCCGCCGGAAGGTGAAAAAGCGGTTGCCCCCTGCTCCGTCTTCAGGTGGCACATCCGGGGCGGTATAGCCCGGCGCATGCGCGCCCACCACATCTACATACTGCTGAAAGCCGTGATCGTACATCTGCTGTAGATATATATCGTCTGGCAGCGCGTTCGCATCATAGTTGCCCGTTGGCGCTAGCCCTGCAGAGATGATGATCGCCTCCGGGTCAGCCGCGCGAATCGCCTCGCTGCATGCTGCTAAAAGCGCCACATAGCCGCTAGCATCCGGCACACGTCCGCCCCATTCACGGGCGAGGTTCGGCTCATTCCAGATCTGATAAGCATCAATCCGCCCCGCGTAACGACGCGCCAGTGTTCCGCAGTAGGCTGCGAAATCAGACACATTATCCGGTGGCACATCCACGATCTCATCAGGGTATTCCGGCAAGCTTGGATGCGCCCAGTACGGGGCATCCGTTAGCCTCGCCACCACCTGTAAATTCTTGCTTTCCAGTTCGTTCAGCAGTTGATCGGTGCGGTCAAACAGCCACACATCTCGTTCCGGCTGAATGTCCTTCCATGCAAAAGTCTGTTTCACATGGCTGAAAGCCATCCGCTGCACCCAGTCCATATGCAGCCCAGCCGAGCCGGTATCCCACCATAGAAAAGTCTGAATACTGTAGGTCAACGGCGCAAACGGGGGATCGGATACAGCAAAGCCCATGAACGGATCGCTGAAAGACATTGGCACGGTCAGCAGCAGCACAATGCCCGCCACCAGCACCAACCAACCAGCAGCGCGGGTCAGGCTGCGGCTGCGCGCCGAAACTTCAGTCATCACGCCTGCTTACACTTCAAATCGCTGTTCGTAAGCAGCGTTCCAGTCACGCGCGGCATCGAACGCTTCGCGAAAATCGAAGTTCGGGCCAATGAGCGAATAGGACACATTCTCGTTATCTGGCGACCATCCAGCCTGTGGGCCGTAATTCAAGTTCCACAGGAACGCCAGCCGCACATCACCGAGTTCAGACATCCAATCCAGCGCCTCAACCGTAAACTGCGCCTGTTCCGCCTCAGTGTTGTCGTAGGCAAAGTCTAAGCCTTGCGGCACACCTGCCAGCCCGTCTGCCGTCGCCCAGCCAAATTCGGTCACGCATAAGTCCTGATCGCCACCCGCCAAACGCACTTTGTTCACGTAGGCTTCCAGCGTGCTGCGGAAGCTCCAACTGTGATGCGGGTTATCAAATGGCCCTCTAAAGCTCGCCGTCGGGTCATTCTGCACCTGATCCCAACGCACCGTCGGGCTGATGTTGTAGCCGTTAT
>CAZBPB010000314.1:2190-3834 GCA_964493565.1 uncultured Pleurocapsa sp.
CCAGCAGCCCCGCCGCGATCATCTGATCCATGTATACAAAGTCGTCCCATGCCATCACGCCATCGCTCACGCCTGTAGGCGAAAGCGCGCCGCTGACCATAATGATATTCGGGTCAATCGCCTTAACCGCGCCATACGTCTGACGCATCAATTCGACATAGTTCTCGGCGCTCAGTCCGTTCACGCTCGTCCATTCGCGATCCAGATTTTGCTCGTTCCACACCTCAATCGCCTGAATCATGCCCGGATAACGCTCCACCAGCGCGGTCACGAAATCCACGTAATCGGCATAATTCGCGGGCGGCCCGTGACGACTCACATCAACACCCGGTTCACGCGCCCATTCCGGCGCGGTCACTACCGAAACCAGTACATTCAACCCCTGATCCCGCGCCGAAGGCAGAAAAGTGTCGGTTTCAAACCAGTCATATTGATCCGGCGCGGTTTCCATGTTCTCCCAACGCACCTGCATCTTCACCCACGGCACGCCAAGTTGATTAGCCGCGACGTTCGTCCACTCGCCCATACGGTCATAGCTGACCTGTACCTGCGTTCCCATCTCAAAGTGATCTACATCCAGCGGGCGCGTCGTTGGCGAGGCAGACGGCGTATTCGCCTGCGCTACCGCTGCTTCTGCAGCCGGCACATTCGTAGGCGCAGCCATAGCAGCCGTCGGTTCGGCAGTAGCGGCAGCATTACTCGTCGTCGTTTCAGTCGGCAAAGCCACACTGCGCAGCGCCACGTTGGATGTCGGGCTTCCAGTGATCGATCCAAAAGACATATACACGGCAATGAACGCCGCCGCAGCCATGATGAAGGTCAGCCCCACCCAGATGAAGGCGAAGCTGCGAACCTGCTTGCGAAATTTTACTTTTGCGGTCTGTGCCATAATTTTCTGGCTCAATAGTGTGAATGCACGCCAAATAATACATCGTTTTGTGTATCAAACGGGCTAAAACCTTGCCCGATCAACACCTTTTTCGCCCACAAATTATCTACGTTTGCTCTACGTAACCAAATAAGTTCTATTTCCTCAACCCTCGCACGAACAGCTTATTACCGAAAAATATTTGCCGCGCAGCCCCGTTCACGGTTTTTTTATTCAACCGAATGACTTTAGCCTTTGGCTCGCTTTTTCCATACCAACGAATAGCGGTAATACAGGTGTGCTTTCACCACCGCTCCCGGCAGTAAATTACTGCACGCCTGCCGTACCTCGCGGCTAGTATTGTAGCTTTCTCCGTCACCGTGTGCCGCCCACGCATTGTTAGCTTCCTCACTACCCGGCGTCACGCCATACCGCCGTTTCATGATCGGGTTGATCAGCACCGCCGCGCCGTGCATCAGTAGTTCAACGCCCTCGCCCTGCATCAAATCTAGCACCAGCAGCGTCCCGCCCAGTTTCAACCAGCGTTTGAATCGCACCAGCACAGCATCCAGCGGCACATGATGCAAGGTAGCAATGCTGGCGATGCAGTCAAACGATCCGTCCAGGAAATCCATCGTCATCACGTCGCCAGTTTCAAGCCGCATATTCGGATAATTCGCGCTTTCTGCCCTCGCCCGCTCAATCATGCCCGCCGAGAGATCAATCCCCAGCACCTGACCGCAGCGTTCAGCCAGCAGCCGCGCAAACGTTCCACT
>CAZBPB010000314.1:3844-4915 GCA_964493565.1 uncultured Pleurocapsa sp.
ACAGCCTACATCCAGCGCCGATCCCAATTGCGCTGGCAGTTGTGCCAGCAAATACGGATGATAATGATCGTTGTGATTCCAGCCGCCCTCCGGCAGCGCCGCGATCCGGTCAAACTCCGCGCCAATCGCCGCGCTATCTTTGCTTGTTGGCATGAGCCGCTCAGCGCGCCCCCGCCAGCGCGTCACATGCCGGGCAGCCGCCGCCGGGGCGCACAATCGCATACCCCGCCTGCGGATCAGCCCCGTACACTGTGAAGTCAATATTCCAGATGATCATCAGCCGCACCCGCCCGCTCTGCGAAGACAGCGCCGCCGCCTCGTCACATTTTGCGCCCACGCGAAATATTCGTTCAGCGGCGGGAAGCCTTCCGGCGTTAGATAGCCCAATTCAGTGAAGCAGATCGGCCTTTGCCCCCCGATCAAGCTCCAGTAGGTGTTCAGCATGCCGGGAAAATAGCGCGTGTAATAGCCGTCGCGCGGGTCGCCACTGCTCTGCGTTGGCCCGACAATGCCTTCGTTATAATGCGCGCCTAAACAGTCCATATACTGCAACCCGCCCGCCGCCACCAGTTCTGCCACCCATGCGTCATCGTTACGCACCCGCCCCGGATACGCTGCCTCCGCGCCGGTGGGTGCAGGCGCGCCGCTGATCACCATCACCGATGAATTTGATCCCTTAATCGCAGTGTATGCCAATCGCAGCATCTCAGCATACATCGCCCCGCTGATCTGCCCTTCCGGCCATTCGCGATCCAGATTCGGCTCGTTCCACACCTCAATTGCATCCGGCCCGTATCCGGCAACACTCGCCAGAAAACCGGCAAAGTTCTGCATGTAGCCGGTGCCACCAGCGCCCAATTCTGCCGGATTGCCCACCACTGCCAGCAGCAGTTTGAAGCCTCGCCCGTGTGCCTCGCTCACCAGATTGCCTGCATCTGAGGGACTCATGCCGGGAAAGTAGCGAATTTGCACCTTCATCCACGTCATCCCGGCGCGCCGCATCTGGTCAATCGCATTCACCTGCGTGCTGGTCACATGCCCGCCATATTCAAATTGTCCGGGAACGATGCT
>CAZBPB010000315.1:0-4910 GCA_964493565.1 uncultured Pleurocapsa sp.
TAACTGCGCTTAAACAGTCGTTTTAGTGAACTTTGCGACGGAATAGCGCAGTATTATACACAGTTGCCGCTTCAGTTAAAACGTTGATCGTAGATCCATTAACGTCACTTTCACAAAAGTTTTACAGATCATCCCACGTTTGCAGTCACCACGCGCATCCCGATATGGTGATCCTGATATGTGGGCGGGTCTTCAAATAAATGGAATGCTGACCGCGCAACAAACGGGTGACTGCCCCACCAACCGCCCTTTTCTGGCTTCCGGCTGCCGGTTTCCGGGCCGACCGGATCATCTCGAACCTCAAGTTCATAGTAATTCGGGTCGAACCAGTTGCTCACCCACTCCATCGCATTCCCAGCCATATCGTACGCGCCAACCCAACTTTCGCCGCCTTCAAATGAGCCAACCGGCAGCAATTCCACGTTTGGCAGCGGCTCGACATTTGCCAGTGAAGTGTCCCACTCGTTGCCCCAGGGGAAAATGAGCGACTCTGGCCCGCGTGCGGCAAATTCCCACTGTGCTTCGGTGGGCAAACTCCCGCCGCGCCAACTGGCATAGGCCTCAGCTTCGAACCACGTGATACACACGCGCGGATGATCTGGCTCAGCCTCGATGCAGTTAGCGGGCAAGTTGTCTACATTGCGCCTGCCTAACCATTCCCAGCCTTCTGCAGACCAGTACTCCTCAGTGGTGTAACCATCATCGTCTATAAATGCCTGATACGCTTCGTTGGTCACTTCGTACTGGTCAATCCAGTAGCCTTGCGTTAAGCAAACTTCATGTTGTGGCTGTTCTGTCGGTAGTTCGGAACGCGCCCATGCCGGTGGGTTCAATGAAAAGGCAAAAGCCGCCTCTTCAGGACTGGTTCCCATCATAAAGCAGCCTGCTGGAACCCATACCTGGGGAATACCATGCTCATCTACGCGGGCTGCACCAGCTTCCAGTTCAGTTTCATCCTGAGCCAGCGCAGACCCAACCAACACAAATGTACTCAGGAGCAGCGCTGCACTAAATAGATATTTAGTTTTCGGCATAATGGCGCTCATTTCACTGGAGGAACGGCGAATCTTCTGCCTTACCGAAGTACGCTAATCAGGCGAAATCACTGCCTGACGTACAAATTGGCGCTTATCCAATGTTCAAGATAAGTTCCAGTGAAATTACACAGAAAATAGCAGGATGGTTCAATGATCGGAGGTTAAGGTAGGAAAACACCGATTGCTGCTCCAGTCTTGTTCAGAGCAGCAATCGGCGGTGATTCATGAGGATAAACCCGGTTCAAACAACTGAAAATGCCGTTGAAGATAGAACTAGCGCCCCTCTGACCATTTTTTCAGCAGTTTATAGATTGAAGGCGCGCCAATGAGATCTTTAATTTCGTTATCCGGATCGAAGCTGGTCGGAAATATGATGAATGGATGATTTTGATTGCCGCCAAGACCGCCGTGTGAGCCAACCAGTTCTTCAAAAGCAGCCACCTCATCCCATTCTGGATCATACATGCTGATCAGCACCAGATCGCCAACATTGGGATAAGTGTCCAGCTCGCGCAGATGCATCGCCGCATTAACGCCGTAATTGGCAAGTGGATTTTCGCCATCAATCGTGTCGTTTTCCAGATGGTAAACGCCCTTACCGCCAACAGCGATCAGACCATCTTCTTGCGAGCGCACCATGACGAAACCAACGCCGGGGTGGCTGGAAAGTACGTCAACCAGACCGGGAAACGCCGCGTCAATTTCTTCCAGCGTCATTCGTTCCTGGGACTTCTTGAAATACACGAGCGCCAGGTTTCCAGACGCGCACACGACGGTATCAGCTTCTTTCGCTTTCTCATCCTCCACCACTTCTTCGGTAGAGACTAACTCTACATAGTTATCGTCTTTCGTGTGGCTCTGCATCATGTCTTTGGCGCGTTTACCGGCCCAGCGGCTTGACTGTGCAAACTGCGAGGCAAGCAAGTTAATGTTGCCGCTGGCATCTTCGCCCAGCACAGTTTGAATAGCGTGAGAGGGATCGGCGATGGATTGATCAATCAGCTCACCGAGCGTCATTCCAAAACGCTGGCGGAATGTTGCGCCCTGTGACTGTCCGTGATCCGAAAGTATCACGAAATCATACTTACGCGGGGTGTCTTTGCTGGCCTCGACCATCAGACGGATTTGCTCGTCCAACTGATTAAGAACTTTGAACGCATCCGAGCGCTCTACGCCGGAATGATGGGCAACTTCGTCATAGCTCACAAAGGTGGTGTAAGCGACGCTAATGCCTTCCCACATTTTGCCGATCAGGAGATAAATGCTGAGATACGGAAATACGGCAACTGTGCCTGCGCGAACCAGCGGATACGGAAAATGGCGTTCGATACGCGGCTCAACATCACGCCGTACCTGAGCGCGTGCCTCCCGGTATTCAGTAATCAAGTCGTGGATGGCCGCAATGATCACCCGTTGAACATTGGCAGCAACGGCGAAAAACTGGAACATCGTATCGGAACTACGCATCCCTTTTAGTGACCCCGCTTCTGTTGAGAAGCCGGTAAAGGTGAGCAGAATTTCCTCAGCGTTGCCGTGTGCCCAGTTATTCAGCGAGAAGCCATTTTCTGCCAGAATACCCTTGCCGTCATCTAGCCTGCTCAGCATGACGGCAGCATCTTTCGGGTGGTTGGAAACCAGCAGCACACCTGCTTTTTTGTCGTAAAAGCGGAATGCCGGGATATTAAAGTGTGAGCCATGCAAAATGCCTGCCTGCATGGCAGAGGTTTGAGAAGGCAGACCGCTATCCCAGCTCAGGAGTTTATAGTCACCGGACCGCAACCACGATTTTATGAAAGGAACATGTCCTTGCCGGACGGCGTGGCGCAGCACCGGCTCGGATAGACCATCAATCTCGATGATCATCAAACCGGGCTTTTCGTAATGCTTGGCACCCTCTTTTTTCGCCTTGTTGGCATAGCGTTTGACAATTTCATAACGGTACAGATCATTGTCGTGCCGCCCCATAATGGCGGGGACAATCGATCCAAACAGAGCCGTGAATACGATTGAGATGATTATGGCTGTGAGCAGCCCATCTACAATCCAACCGGGCGTGATTGCCGCAACCAGCAAGACCATCAGCCCGTTTAGAACAAGACTGATTAACCCGAAGGATAAAACGGTGAGCGGCAGCGTAAGCCGCACCAGCAGAGGATACAGATAGGCGTTAACCAGCGATAGAAGAATAACGCCTATGATAAGTGATCCGAAATCAGTGACTTGAAAGCCAGGCAGCAGTGAAAGTATGCTGACCGCAATGACGATGACGATCAAACTGACCAATAGTCGAAGCAGGGTGGAAAAAACGCGACCAACCATGACAGGGTTCCTCAGTGGATCGTTATTTGATCCTGACTGCTGCGAAATACGCCACTGTAAATTATGCGTATTGCTTCAACTAATTCAAATTCTCGAATATCCCCGCGGCGCCCATGCCGCCACCGATACACATGGTGACCATGCCGTACTTGCTGTTCCGGCGGCTCATCTCATTGACCAGTTGAACGGTGAGCTTAGAACCGGTTGCGCCCAGCGGATGCCCTAGCGCAATTGCGCCGCCGTTCACGTTCACCTTTTCAGGGTTCATTTCCAGATGGCGGATGACGGCGAGTGCCTGAGAGGCAAAGGCTTCGTTAAGTTCAACCAGATCAATATCGTCTAGGGGTATGCCGGTACGCTTAAGCAGTTTAGGGATGGCAGCAATCGGGCCAACTCCCATGATTTCAGGACGCACGCCCGCTACATTAAAGCCGACAAAGCGCGCAATTGGCTTCAACCCAAGCTGCGCGGCTTTGCCCGCTTCCATCACAATTACTGCGGCTGCGCCGTCGCTGAGCGGGCTGCTGTTGCCAGCGGTAACGCGACCATTCTGCTTGAAGGCAGGTTTCAATCTGGCGAGGCCGTCAGGGGTGGTATCACGGCGCAAATGCTCATCTTGATCGAGGATAATGGTTTCGGTAATGCGGTCACCGGCATCGTTATAATAGGTTTCGGTGATTTCAAATGGGATAATCTCGCGGCTGAAGATTCCATCATCTACGGCTCTCGCCGCTTTCTGATGGCTGTTGGCGGCGAATACATCCATGTCTTCACGACTGACGTTGAATTCATCGGCTACACGTTCGGCGGTTAAGCCCATGCTCATATATACATTGGGGTCGTATTCGGCCATATATGGGTTTGGGCTAATGCGAAAGCCGCTCATCGGCACCTGTGACATGCTTTCCGCGCCGCCGGCAATGATGATGTCTGCGCCGTTAGCAATAATGCGCTCGGCGGCGGCGGCAATGGTTTGCAATCCGCTGGCACAGAAGCGATTCACGGTTTGACCGGCAATATCCACCGGCAAGCCTGCGCGTAATGCAATCACGCGGGCGAAATTCAAGCCCTGCGAGCCTTCGGGCATAGCACAACCGATGACCACATCATCAATTTCAGCCGGATCGAGCCTGCCTTCAGTCTGATTTAATACCTCACGGACAACAAGTGCCGCCATTTCATCCGAGCGCGCATCGCGGGTGACGCCTTTTTTCGCCTTCCCGACAGCGGTACGCGCCGCGGCAACGATCACAGCTTCACGCATGATAAATCCCTTTCAACCAACCGTATTTTTAATCAAATTTTGATTCGATTAACCTGACGCGGCAACTATAGCGATTCTAACTTGCGCTTGCCATGCCTATCGAATAAGGGGAGTCTCTATCAGGCGAGGCGCGCCTTGCCCGCCACAACTTTCATGGTGATGGGTGACAAACGCCGCGTAGATTGGCGATGGCGGCGGCGAAACAATTTTCTTGTCGCCAAATGACGGGAGAATTGGCGCAAGTTTGGCGACGGGGGTTTTAGAACCTCACCCCCGGCCCCTCTTCGTAC
>CAZBPB010000316.1:0-3870 GCA_964493565.1 uncultured Pleurocapsa sp.
GGGCGCAGGCGTAAAAGTTGCGAAACATGGCAACCGCGCCGCCAGCAGCAAATGCGGCAGCGCTGACGTACTAGCGCAGTTAGGGGTAAGCCTTGACCTGACGCCTGAACAGGTGGGCATGTGCATTGATAATATAGGCATTGGATTCTTGTTCGCGGCGAAAATGCATCCGGCGATGCGTTACGCAATCGGCGTGCGCCGTGAGATGGGCGTACGTACCATCTTCAACATTCTTGGGCCATTGACCAATCCAGCAGGGGCGCAGCGGCAGCTTATGGGCGTGTTCGCGCCAGACCTAACCGACTTGCTGGCGCATGTACTGGGCGAATTGGGATCACTTAGCGCATTAGTGGTGAGCGGTTACGGTGGCGTGGACGAATTGACAACTACGGGGCCGAATCGTATTAGCCACTTTCGCGATGGGAAGGTGCAATCTTACGATCTGGATGCGGAATCGCTGGGCTTTAAGGGATCGCACATTTCAGATCTACACGGCGGGGATGCGGTAGAAAATGCGGGTATTCTGCGTGGTATTCTGGATTGTACGGTAGACAGCGCCAAACGCGACGTAGTGCTGCTGAATGCGGGGGCTGCATTTGTGGCGGCGGGGCTGGCAGAAGACATTGAAGATGGCATTGGACTGGCGATAGAAACGATTGATAGTGGCGCGGCACTTGCTAAGCTGGATGAGTTGATTGCGTATACTCAGAAATTTACCGCGGAAGGCACAAACAGTTCTCAATAGAATGGATTTGGAGCCATACCTTGTTCGTAAAGACCGATACCATCCTCGATAAGATTCTAGATGCAAAAGCCGGTCAGGTGGCCGGGTTGAAATTACGCGCTGCTGAACTGCGGACGCTGGCAGAAGCGGCCGCCCCGACGAGAGGCTTTGTTACAGCGCTTCACAAGCCGACGGTGGCGTTGATTGCAGAGGTTAAAAAGGCTTCGCCCAGCAAAGGCGTGCTGATTGCGAATTTCGATTCGGCTTCTCTGGCGAAAGTTTATGAAGAGAACGGCGCGAGCGCGATTTCGGTGCTGACCGATACACCATTCTTTCAAGGCGAAATTGAGCACTTGCAGCAGGTACGTGCGGCGGCAGATGTGCCCCTGCTGCGAAAAGATTTCATGATTGATCTAGTCCAGATTGATGAAGCGCGTGCAGTTGGCGCGGATGCGATTTTGCTGATTGTGATGGCGCTGGATGATGCGCAACTCGCTGATTTATACGCCTATGCAAAAGGGCTTGGCCTAGACGTGCTGGTTGAGGTTCATAACGCCGAAGAGTGTGAACGCGCGCTCAAGATTGGCGCGAAGCTGATCGGCGTGAACAACCGTGATTTACGGACATTCCGTGAAGACCTTGGAACGACATCGCAGGTGGCGGCTATGATCCCTGAATCGGTGACGCTGGTTGCGGAGAGCGCGATACGCTCTACTGAGGACGTGCGGAGGATGGGTGAACTTGGCGCATCGGCAGTGCTGGTGGGCGAGGGATTGATAAAATCTGAAGATATTGCGGCACGGGTGAAGGCTTTTAGCAGCCAGCCGAAAGAGGATCGTTAGGTGATTGAATATCAACATTTTGAAGCGCTAAGCCAGAGAACGTTTGAAGCGAGGTTTGTGCCGATCACGGGCATACAACAACATCCTTTGGGGCATAGCGTGCTGTACGGTAAAGACGATCAGGTACCCTGGTATGCCGGTCAAAGTTAAGGTTTGCGGAATTACTACGCTTGAAGATGCGCTGGTGGCGGCTGAGGTTGGCGCGGATTTATTGGGACTGAATTTTTACCCGAAAAGCCCACGTTACATAACGCCAGAGGATGCCCGTGAATTGTGCGCGGCGCTGCGGACAGAATTGGGCGCAGCGTGTCCAACCCTTATTGGTTTGTTTGTTAACGAACCGGTTGGCAAAATTTCAGTCACGATGGAAAAAGTGGGCCTGAAATTTGTGCAGCTAAGCGGGGACGAATCGGTAGAAATGCTGCGTGAACTGCGGGGAACGGCGTACAAAGGTATTCGCCCGCGTTCGATTGCTGAAGCGGCTGATGACGTGGGATATTTTGGTCCCGGCTTTAGCGATGATGAACGTATCCCGGCAATATTGGTTGATGCATATCATCCGAGCCTGTACGGTGGTACCGGTGAACAGACAAGCTACGAAGTGGCATTGGCTGCAAAAGCGTTTGTGCCGCGCCTGATGCTGGCAGGGGGTTTGAAGCCTGAAAATGTTGGCGCAGCGGTTGAAACAGTGATGCCCTGGGGGATAGATGTTGCCAGCGGAGTTGAAATTGCCAGTGCGCCGGGAAAGAAAGATGCGGCAAAGATGCGCGATTTTGTGCAGGCGGCAAAGCAAGTGGGAGTAAATAGTTAATATGCAAGAACAGACTGTTTATATTGAGACCGGGATGACCAACGTTCCTGATGCGCGCGGGTATTACGGCGATTTTGGTGGGCGCTTTGTGCCGGAAACGCTAGTGCCCGCGTTAGATAAACTGACTGCCGCCTATGCCGAAGCGATGGCTGATCCCGCATTTCAGGCACGATTGGCGTATTTGCAGCGAACCTATACCGGACGACCCACACCTGTGAGCTATGCCGAGCGACTAAGCAAGACTTTAGGCGGGGCGCAGATTTACCTGAAACGCGAAGATTTGGCTCATACCGGAGCGCACAAGATCAATAATGCGCTTGGTCAAGCACTGCTGGCGGAGCGTATGGGCAAGCGGCGGATCGTGGCTGAGACAGGCGCGGGACAGCATGGCGTTGCCAGCGCGACAGCCTGCGCCATGCTAGGGCTGGAATGCCACGTGTATATGGGCAGCGTGGATATGGCGCGGCAGAAGCCGAATGTATTTCGCATGAAACTGATGGGCACGGAAGTGATACCGGTGGAAAGCGGCACAAAGACGCTCAAAGATGCGATTAATGAAGCGATCCGGGATTGGGTGACCAACGTGCGCGATACCTTCTACCTGCTAGGGTCGGCGTTGGGGCCGCATCCCTACCCGATGATGGTGCGTGATTTTCAGAGCGTGATTGGGACTGAAGCGCGCGCGCAGATCCTGGAGCAGACAGGGCGGCAGCCTGATATGTGCATTGCCTGTGTGGGCGGTGGCAGCAACGCTATCGGCCTGTTTCACGCATTCAGAGATGATGAAAATGTCGAATTGATCGGTGTGGAAGCTGGCGGGTACGGCGTTTCGACGGGCGAACATGCTGCGCGATTTGGTGATCCGAACATGGGGCGACCGGGCGTGCTGCATGGTTCAAAGACTTTTGTGCTGCAAAACAGCGATGGTCAGATCATGAACACGCACAGTATTTCGGCAGGGTTAGACTATGCGGCAGTAGGGCCAGAACACTCGTATTTGCGCGCGAATGAACGGGCATTTTATACCTCTGCAACCGATGATGAGGCGATGGCTGCTCTACAACTATTGAGTCAGGTAGAGGGGATCATCCCCGCGCTGGAAAGCTCACACGCAGTTGCCGAAGCGATTAAGCGAGCGCCTGAAATGCCCGAAGATTCTATTATTTTGATCAATTTGTCAGGGCGAGGCGATAAAGACCTTGAGACGATTATGAGGACGGTGGGCAATGATTGAGATTCAGAAGACAGTTGTCAGCGTCATTCCAGTAAACCCTAATGCCGAAGTGCTACTGCAACAACGGGATGATCGTTCCGATTTACTTTATGCCGGGATGTGGACTTTCTTTGGCGGTGCCGCCGAGAGTGCAGAAACGCCGCACGATGCTATCCACCGTGAACTTCTAGAAGAACTGGGGATTGAGACCAATCTTGTTTTCTGGATGACCTATGTTTGCCCGGCACGCACGATTGAAGGCGAGATCAAGACCACGAAC
>CAZBPB010000316.1:3880-4906 GCA_964493565.1 uncultured Pleurocapsa sp.
GAACTACGTGTATATTGCTCCGCTCGATCCAGAAAAGACGACATTGGCCTTGAATGAAGGGCAGGCTATGCGCTGGTTTTCGCGTGAAGAGGCTGAAGGTTTAGAACTGGCATTTATGCAATCGCCGGTATTGAAGCAGTTTTTTGATGAAGGCTTAAGCGAATTTGGGAAACAGCAATCATGAGCGCGGTTGGTTCGACAGTACGGGGAACAGCAGCGGTTGCTGCAATGTTTCAACGCGCGAAAGCGGAAGGACGCAGCGCATTTTTGCCGTATTTCCCAATAGGCTATCCCGGCTATCAAGAGTCGCTTGAAACGATTGAGGCGATGGCAGACACAGGCGTTGATGGCTTTGAGATTGGCATTCCATTTAGCGACCCGCTAGCAGATGGCCCGGTGATTCAGGCAGCGACACAAATTGCGCTGGAAAATGGCACAACGGTGCAATCCTGTCTTGATGCGGTCAAGACCCTACGAGATCGAGGAGTTGAGCAGCCGATGCTGTTGATGGGCTATCTCAACCCGATTCTGGCTTATGGCGAAGAAAAGTTTGTGAAAGCTGCAATAGAGGCTGGCGCGGATGGGCTGATAGTGCCGGATTTACCGCCTGAAGAAGGCGAATTTTTGAGCGCCTTGTGTCGTCAATACGGGCTTGCGCTGGTATTTTTCCTCGCGCCAACCAGCAACCAGGCGCGTATTGCGCTGGTGGCACAGCGGGCGACGGGATTTATCTACGTGGTTTCGCTGATAGGGGTGACCGGGGCGCGCAGTGAACTTCCCGAAGACCTGACCGATTTTGTAACCCGTTTGCGGCGGCAGGTGGATGGAGTGCCGCTGGTGATGGGTTTTGGCATCAGCAAGCCGGAACACGCGCGGCTAGTAGGGGCACTAGTGGATGGCTTTATCGTTGGGAGCGCCCTGGTGCGCGCAGGACGCGAGGGAACAGACGCTGTGCGCCAGCTAAGCCAGTCACTGCGCGATTCGTTGAATCCCTAGTTAAGGGTGCTGAGTTCGGTTATCTGACCG
>CAZBPB010000317.1:0-4253 GCA_964493565.1 uncultured Pleurocapsa sp.
AACGAATGATGAATGTTGATCAGCCGGTTCGGAAAATGCGCCACAAATTCAGCAGACACAATCTGCATGTATCGCGCCAGTACGATGAAATCAGGCTTTACCACGCTTAGCAAGGCAAGCTGTCTCTCTTCGATCTCGCGCTTATTATCTTTGTTGATAGCAAGATAGCGAAACTCAACGCCAAACTGCCGTGCCACCGGTTCCAGATCGCGGTGATTGCTGATGATGATCGGAATGTGTACCCGCCATTCACCGCTCTGCCAGCGTGAGAGAAGGTCGTATAGGCAGTGTCCCTGCTTTGATACGAATACTGCCATGCGCTCTACGTGATCCGAAAAATGAAACTCAAATTGCATACCTAGCGATGAGGCAACTTCAGTTGCAAATCTGGCGCTGATCTCGTCCTGGGGAATATCAAATGCGGTTAGTGTCCATTCCACGCGCATGAAAAACACGCCCTCTTCCTGATCGACGTGTTGATCCAGCGCAATGATGTTTCCCTTATGCTTGAAGATGAACTGAGTGACCGCCGCCACTAATCCCGTCCGGTCGGGGCAGGAAATAAGCAGGATTGCAGACGGCGATGAAGGCAGTATGCTGCTCATACTTTTCCCTATAGTTGCAAATTTACGGCTTCGTCTGAGGCTAGGCCGCTGGAATCATTTTCGACAAAATGTACGTTGAAACCAAAATCGGCGTGTGCCGGATCTGCAAACGGCTGTCCCAGAATTTTTGAAGCGATTATCTCTCCTGCTGCTGGAGACGACATAATGCCGTGTCCGACATGCGCAATCGAGAGGAATAACCCTTCGATTTCAGGATGTTCGTCCAGAATCGCCCTCTGGCTTTCATACGGCACGTGTGTTCCGTCTGCGGCGATTTCATAGGCAGTCGTTTCGTCGCGATACACATAATACCCCGCGCGGTGATCAATCCCGCGAAGGTATTGTGGGCTGGCAAACCCGCCGCTCACATCGCCGAATTGTTTTGCAAACAAATACAGTGTCATTGAGGGGAAGCGGGGATCTTTCCAAATATCAACCGGATAAACCGGGTCAATCAATTCGCGCTCTGCTCTTTCACCGGGGGCGCGACGTCGTTTGTCGTTCCACGAATATTCGTACCCAAAAATTGCGCCTGTCTGAGCCTCTGGCCTTACGTGAGGAAACGGCGCCGGCCCGATGAGCATTGGCCCATCTTCAGGATATTCAGGATGACGCCATGGCGTGGTGAAACTCTGGCGGGGACGCATCACAATAGGGAGTTCTACCCCTGCTGTGCGCCCAATATTGCGCGATTCTGCGCCCGCGGCAATGAGTACGTTTGGTGCGGCGATGTATCCCGACGGCGTTTGCACACCCTCAACTTTGCCGTCCTTCACTCGAATTTCGACTCTGGCTACATCGAGCAGGATCGTGGCGCTTTTTGTGGTTCGGGCAAACGCGCTGATCAGAGCGTAAGAATCCAGCCATCCTGCATGGGGATCATATTTGCCGGCGATAACGGCTTTGCTTAGCCATGGAAAGCCACTGCGGATTGCAGCTTCATCCAGATATTCGGCATGCGTCAAGCCGATGCTGTGTAGATGTTCAACGTCAGACCGGAGTTTTGCGGCCTGTTTTTCGGTCATCCCGCAGAACAGGTAGCCCCTCTGCTTTACGCCAAGCTGAGTGCCTTCCCCGAAATATTCATCCGCGTTTTTGAACACCTCGATACTGCGATTCATCATCACGACATTGCAGCGAGCGTTCCAGATGGAGCGGAAATTTTCCAGCGAGGCATTGGACGCGCCAGAGCCAAGCTGCGGGGCGCGTTCAATCATCACCGTTTTGATTCCCGGATGCGCCCGTTCTAATGCCCAGAGTGCGCCTGCGCCAGCCGGACCGCCGCCAATGACGATTACGTCGGCTGTAGAGGGAAATTCAGCGGGTGTGCTTGCCATGAGATGTCAACACTTTTGTGATGTTATACAGGTTGAATATGCCGCTGAATGTTAACTTCAGTATCGGGCTTATGCCACATCCAAACATGTGCTAGAGGCAGCTCTATTTTGGGAGCGGACGTAGCCGATCCAGTAAGCCGCTGTAACGGGTGGCGACGCGGTTATTATTCACAGCCATTGTAACCGCCTTCCGGCTTCCAACCAGCACCACTGCTTGTTTGGCGCGAGTGATCGCGGTGTAAATTAGGTTGCGCTGAAGCATCATGTAATGCTGGGTTAAGACCGGCATCACCACAATCGGATATTCTGAACCCTGACTGCGGTGAGTGCTGATGCAGTAGGCGTGAATCAGTTCTTCAGTTTCGCTCCACTCGTAATAGAGATAGCCCGTGTCAATTGCAACTTCAAGCGCGCCTTCATCAAAATCAATGCCGGTAATCAGCCCAATGTCGCCGTTAAAAACCTCTTTGTCGTAATTGTTGCGGGTTTGCATCACCTTGTCGCCAACCCGGAAAACGCGGGAGCCAATTTTCTTCTCGGCAGTCGCTTGGGTTCCATTCAACGCCTGTTGCAGCAGCTCGTTCAGCGCATTCACGCCAGATGGCCCGCGATACATCGGCGAAATCACCTGTACATCAGTGACTGCATTTACGCCAAATTTATTCGGAAGCCGGTTCTTAACGATATCAACCACCAAACTGGCGGCTTCAATGGGATCCTCCTCGCTAAAGAAGAAGAAATCAGTCGCTTTATTAGTGAGGTCAGGTTGTTCGCCATGATTGATCTTGTGCGCATTCAGCACGATCTGGCTGTCTTCTTGCTGTCTGAAAATTACTTCCAGACGGGTGACGAAGGCTTGTTCACTGTGAATGACATCTTGTAAAACACTTCCCGCGCCCACGCTGGGGAGCTGATCGACATCGCCAACAAGCATCAGATGTGTTTCAGGACGCAGCGCCCGCAGCAAATCGTTAAACAGAAGCAGATCGATCATCGAAGACTCATCTACGATCAGCATATCAATGTCCAGCGGGTCGTCTTCGTCGAACTGGTATCCGCCCTCGCTGGGACTGAAACCGAGCAAGCGGTGAATCGTGCTCGCAGAATGTCCTGTGGCCTCACTCATCCGTTTGGCAGCGCGTCCTGTTGGGCAGGCAAGCGCAAACTCAAATTCGAGTTCTTCTAGCGCGTTAATCACCATGCGCAGCGTGGTTGTCTTGCCGGTGCCGGGGCCACCCGTAAGCACTGAAATACTCTGTGTTAAGGCTGCTTTCACCGCCCCCTGCTGCTGTTTGCACGAGCCAGTTCACCGAGAAACTCGCCCCATTCAATGTCCCGCGCCGCTTTCTGAATTGGCGACTCTCCTTCGGTCATCTTCAGCAGCTTTTCAGCAATATACGTCTCTGCGTTCAGATATTCCGGCAGATAAATAGCCTCGTCGCGAATGGCTGTAGTGATGCCCTCATCACGCATCAGCCCGCCGGTGAATAGCTCTTGACTGAGTGCAGCTTCGATGCGGGCGGTATTGTCCACTTTGAGTAGCTCGGCGGCCTTGCTAGCTAACTCCGCGCGCGGCGCAAAAGTGTGCCCTTCACGTGAAAGCTGATTCAGCGCATAAACCAGCCCTGCGCGCAGGCGTTCAGGAGAATCTTGCGGCATCCCCATTGAACGCGCTATTTCATCGGCGCGAATAAACCCGATTCCATAAACCTCATCGGCCAGCATGTATGGGTTCTGCTGCATTTTGCCGATTGTCGCCGCGCCATAATGCTCATAAATGCGGTTCGCCATTTTGCTTGAAACGCCGTATCCCTGAAGGAAGATCATCGCGTTACGCATGGATTGATTCGAACGCCACGCGTTTATCAATTCCTCGATTTCATGTTTTTTCTTTTTCAGGTTTGGAATTTCATGCAGCCGCTCAGGCTCGTTATCCAGAATGTAAATGGTTTCTTTGCCAAAAGTATTGACGATGCGCTCAGCAGTTTTCGGGCCGATTCCTTTGACGATGCCGCTACTCAAAAAGGCAGTGATGCCTTCGTTTGTTGAGGGGGGTAGGGGAGTGATGCGCTCAGCCTTAAATTGAGTTCCGTAGCGCGCATCTTCTATCCAATAGCCCGCAAATTCAATGCGCTCGCCAACGCCTAGCTGGGGCATAGTGCCGACTACTGCCATCGTACCATCGCGGGCAGTTGCTTTCGGAAACTTGCCTTCTGGCTTGATCTTCAGGACGCTGTAGCCATTCTCGGCGTTGAAGTATGTGACACGTTCTATCGTGCCCGTAACAGTTTCAGTGTTGAACATCAGTTCG
>CAZBPB010000317.1:4263-4905 GCA_964493565.1 uncultured Pleurocapsa sp.
TATCCTCTTGGCGAAATAATACCATACTCCATGCGCTTTGCCCCGCTGCGTGGTATGTTATCCGCATTCTTAATAGTGGCGTTGATGAGGACGGTTCCACATGAACACAACCTCCGTATTTCCGCGTTCAAGCGGTGTATTACTGCACCCTACCTCCTTACCCGGGCGTTATGGCATGGGCGATCTGGGAGAGTGGGCATTTCGCTTTGTAGATTTATTGGCAAGCAATTATCAACATATCTGGCAGGTGCTCCCGCTTGGCCCTACCAGTTATGGCGATTCACCATACCAATGCCTGTCATCTTTTGCTGGAAATCCGCTTCTGATCAGCCCTGATGAACTGGTCAAACTAGGCTGGTTGAGCACTGAAGATGTATCCGACGTGCCTGATTTTCCATTGGATCGCGTAGATTATGGTTGGGTTATCCCTTACCGTTTCGAACTTTTGCGCCGCGCCTATAGCAAATTTGTGATGCTGGCAGATCAGGAAGCGAACGCGCAGTTTGAAAGCTGGTGTGCTGAAAACAGTAGTTGGCTCGATGATTTTGCCCTGTTCATGGCGCTCAAAAATGAAAATGGTGGTCGCCCCTGGGTGGAATGGCCCGAGGGAGAGGCGCTTCGTCACCCTGCTGCCTTAACCGC
>CAZBPB010000318.1:0-4901 GCA_964493565.1 uncultured Pleurocapsa sp.
GTCTAGCGCGTCGGGGGCAGCGACTTCAACGCCCGCCTCTTTTTGGAGTACCGGCGGTTTTTCCAGCACCCATTTGTTGTTCTGGTGGTGATACCAGTTATCGCTTTCGACGCCCATCATCCACCATGAATTCTGGGAGTCCAGCACCATTTCTTTCTTCAGCGCGTCGGAAAGCTGATCGCGGGTCATTTCACCAGCGCGATACTGTTCACGTAAAGTGCGGATGCGCTCTTCAGCTTCGTGGAACTTTTTAGCCTCTGCCAGTTCTTCCGGCGTCAGGATGACTTCCGGTATCGCCGCTTCTTCAACTGCCGCCGCGCCAACGCCGCGCAGTTTCTCGATTTGCTGGCGAGCATATTCGGCAGGATCTTGAATTTCCGCGCCATCTCCGGCTTCCACTTCAACACCGGGAGCATTTTCTGCAAGGCTTGCCAGCGCCACAAGTTGACTCATGCTGAAGCGGTCTTCGGCATCCTCATCTTCGTCGGTATCTTCTGCCTCATCCTCAGCTTCAGCAGCTTCATCGGCGGTGCCAGATTCAGCAGCACTCTCCTCAAACGGCAGCACTTCAATGCTGGCTACTTCATCTAAAGGCAGGATAACAGATTCCGAGTCTTCGATAGGAATAACGGCGTATTCGGTGGATTCGACAGGAATCGCTTCTTCTGAAGGCGCTTCGTCTGCCAGCACAACACTTTGATCTTCGGCGGTATACAGGGTTTGATCAGGGCGATGCCACAGACCACTTTCTCTGGGCTGAGCGTCTAATTCTTTGGGCAGCGTGGGGATTTTCCACGCCTGCCGGGGCTGGCTTCCTTCGCGGATGATCACTGCCCGCCCGGCTTTTTCCGGTGCGCGCCATCCCGCTGCGCCCATAACCGCAGGCTCCTGAATCGGAACTTCGGGAGTAATCTCAACGCTTTCGGTGGCGGGGGGAGAAGCGCTTTCAGTCTCATCCGGGGCGTTATTGGCTGAGTCTGGCGTCCGCCATCCGCCGGTATTTGTATCACTTGGCGGCAGATCATTTATCGGACGATCAGACATACGGTAATCCCCTGAGCTGACTGCAAACGAAAAAACAACTTTCTACAGGCGATTATATCGAAATTGCAGTTTGCCACAAACGAAAGGGTATTTCAGCATCAGCTAGAAATAAGAAAGTTTGTGTGTGAAGTAGTGCTTCTTAGCCCTTACCCGCCGCGCTGTGAATATCCGCTTATCTTTAGCTCATGCTAACTTCAGGTGCAGCGGCGTAAGGCTTTAGCCGTTTCGGGCATGCGCGATTATGAAGATGGCGTAGGCCGGATGGTATCGTCGGTGCTGCCGCCAATGATTGGCGTTTCAGGGAACGGCTTTTCCTTAAAACGCAGGGTGTCTTCATCACTGATATTGACAGGCCGCATTTCAACCGTGGAAATGTCGTTATCATCTTCCCCGGCATCGCTTTCTACTTTGATCACGATCACGCTGACGTTATCTTCGCCACCACGACGATTTGCCAGTTCGATCAGCGCGGCGGCGGCGTCATCGGGGTTGGAGCTTCGAAGCGCGATTTCGCCGATTTCTGGCGCTTTCACATGCCGTGTAAGACCATCGCTGCAAAGAACCAGCCGATCATTGATGACCATCTGAACTTCATAGACATCCACATCAATATCTTCAGATTGACCAAGCGCCCGGTAGAGCACGTTTTTCATCGGGTGTTCTTCAGCCTGTTCCTGAGTGAGATGCCCGGCGGCGACCAGAGCTTCAACAAAACTGTGATCGGCAGTGACCTGGGTGATTCTTCGGGCGCGGGATTCAACGAGATAGGCGCGGCTGTCGCCAACATGGGCTACGATGCCCTGTGTGCCGCGCACAAAAGCCAGCGTGATGGTGGTGCCCATGCCGCGCATTTCCGGTTTTTCCAGCGTGCGCGCCACGATGTTGCCATTGGCGATGTGAATGGCTTCCTGCATTTTTGAGGCGATAAATTCGTCTGAGAGGGTTTCTAAAGACTCGCGGTTGGCATATTCGGAGTTCACTAATGCGGCTTCCACCGCTTCCACCGCAATGCGGCTGGCTTCTTCGCCAGCAACTGCGCCGCCCATTCCATCAGCGACCACAGCGAGAGCAAATTCTGCGCGCCCCCACAAATGGATGTTGTCTTCGTTATTTTCCCGCACCTGCCCGACGCTGGTGCGGGCGCTGCTTACAAGCCGGACGTGAAGCTCAGAATCGCTCATTCGCGACTTCCTTGGATTGCAGTGACTCTTCATATTCTACTAGAGGGCTGAAGTGGCGCAAGCGTGGGACATTTGAGAACGATGAAACAAACATATGTTTTACAGGGGAATCAGGGTGAGATGCGGGTAAGTCCACAGTGTGTAAATTTATACTGCTGAAACGTCGCGATTAGGATTCGTTCATCCTACGAACGCCGCATGCCCCTGACATTGATTGCCGCTAAGTGGTAGAGTCCATATCTTCATAGTTTCACCCTATTATTGTGATCTGCACAGGGGCGCAGGGCGAGGAGCGGCATGACCCGGCTAACCGACTTATATCGTATCGAAAATTTTATTGACACCTTTGCTTTGGGGCACTATGCCCGCGTGTTAAGCGCGCAGGACAAGGTGAGCGGCGGCGCCATTGCCTTCAAAGTGCTGCGTACCGAACATCTTGCGCCTAACGACGACCCGACGTGGGAAACCCGCGCGTTTGGTAATGAAGCGGATCTGCTAACCAAACTGCACGGCATTTCGCAGGTGATTCGCCTGCTGGACTGCGGCTATTTAGATTCGGATTCGGAAGCCCCGGCAACCGGCGAAATTGTCTCGTTTGGCAAGGATGCCGCAGGCTTCAACCGCGAGCTGCGCACGTATTCAGAAAAGGGGTGGCGGCCTTATCTGGCGCTGGAATACGTGCCCCGCAGTCGCAGCTTGTTTTACCTGATGCGTCCGGATAAGCAGGGGGTGCGCCTGCGCCTGCCCACTGAAGAGGGGTTGGCGCTGGCGGTACAGTTTGCTGATTTGCTGCGGATAGCGCATAAGCAGAACATCGTGTATCTGGATCACAAGCTGGAGCATGTGTACTGGGATGGCGCGGCGCTGACCGTAATTGACTGGAACAGTTCGCGGCTGTTGAACGGCTCGGACAAGGAAAATGAGCAGGTATTCCGGCAGGATATACATAACCTGTGCGTGGGCATTCTGTATTCGATCTTCACCGGTATGTCGCCTCAGAAAACCGCTCTGCGCCCGCAGCCGGGTTCTCAATCAGAAGTGGAACAGCGGTACAGCGATATTAATACATTGGATTTTGGCGTCGAGCCGTCATTGAGTAAGGCTTTACAAGATGTGCTTCAACAGGGCGCGGCTCATAAACTGGACACGGCAGACGATTTAGCGTATGGTCTGCGCGAAGTGGCGATTAAGAACGGGTGGGATTTTCCGGGTTCTTATACTGTGCCTGCTGACCGCGATGCGCGTTCGCAGATTCAGGCAGCGTTGGCGCGGGTGCGGAAGGGTGAGACGCAGCTTCGGGAAGCCCGCGACCTGTTCATGGATGCGGCGATTGGGGATGGCATCAGCGACGATCTAGCTGCTGAACTGCGCCGTCTAGCCAAGCGGCTGGGCGATATGCTGAATTACCGGGTGATACCGTAGGTTAGCGCTCACCGCCGCTCTCAAACGGGCGCACCATGCTGCGCCCCTACCCATAAATTCCTCTATTACGTATCAAAGCACCTCCAGCGGATCAACATCAATATACCAGCCCTGCGGGATGGAAATGCCCTGAACGGCAGGGAGTGGATTCGGGCCGCGCAGCAGCAAATGCCAGCGCACCATGTCGCTTTCGCGGGTGAAGAAGCAGGGCGCGGGGCCGATAAGTTCAGTGCCGGTCATGCCTAGTTTTTCCATCTGCTTGCGAATGACGTTGGCGGCGCGTTCGGCTTCGGCTTTGGCCTGCGTTTCGCCGGGATAGCGGAACAGGATGCGAATCAGATGGCGGAACGGGGGGTAGGCAATTTCGCGGCGATAGGCGATCTCGCGGTTATAGAAGGCTTCGTAATCGTGCCGCGCTGCTGCTTGGATGGCGTAGTGTTCTGGCGCGTAGGTCTGCAAAATCACCTGACCGCCGAGTAAACCACGCCCTGCGCGGCCTGCTACCTGAGTCAGCACCTGAAATGTACGCTCGCCAGCGCGGAAATCGGGCAGATTTAAGCCAACATCGGCGCTGACCACACCGACCAGCGTGACCATCGGCAAATCCAGCCCCTTGGCGATCATTTGCGTGCCAATGAGCACATCGGCCTGACGGTGCATGAAACGCTGCAAGATGGCGTCGTGGGAAGCCTGCGTTGAGGCGGTATCGGCATCCCAGCGTAAGATGCGGGCGCGGGGGAAGGTTTCGATTACGGCTTGCTCAACCTGCTGCGTGCCAGCGCCGAAATATTTGATGCGGCGGGAGTGGCAGCGCGGGCAAATTTCGGGTTCTGGTTCGGTATGATCGCAGCGATGGCAGCGCAATGCCTGTCCGTGACGGTGATAGGTGAGCGGGGTATCGCAGCGGGGACAGCGCACCACATAGCCGCAATCACGGCAAAAGACATACGTCGCCTGACCACGCCGGTTCAGAAACAGGATCGCCTGTTCACCGCGCGCCAGCGTATTTTCCAACTCATCGTGCAGGGCGCGGCTGAAAATGCGGGTGTTGCCGGTACGCAGTTCGGCGCGCATATCCACGATTTGCACGGATGGCAGTTCAATGGTCAGCGCTTCATCATCGGCGGCGCTGTACTGTGTACGCACACCGGCTTCGTGCGCCTGTTCGCTGATGCGCTGGCGATGCCCCATGATGCGGTTGGGCAGAGCAAGACGGGTGATCTCTTTCTTATCGGCGCGGAACATGGTTTCTAC
>CAZBPB010000319.1:0-4899 GCA_964493565.1 uncultured Pleurocapsa sp.
TCCCTCGAACCTTTCAGCAATATGATCCAGTAATTCCTGTTTGAATTGAAGCGGGCGACCGGTTGCCAGCGCCACGGCATCGCGCGTCATATCATCTACAGTGGGGCCTAGCCCACCGCAAGTAATCACAATTTGTGAACGTTCGAGCGCAATCTCAATGGCGCGGGCAATCCGCTGGCGGTTATCTCCTACAGAGGTCATAAAATAAACATTCACACCCAGATCACGCAGATGGCGGGTCATAAACACCGAATTAGTATCGGTGATTTCACCAAGCAAAAGCTCTGTTCCAATCGCAACAATTTCAGCATTTACTTCTTTCATTTGCGGCTCACTTAAAATTTGCATTCGGACACGCGTCAATTATAATCAAGCGAACGAGGCGACTCACCTAGTCGCAAGTAATTTATGCAAACTACACAAACAAAGTGTGTCTGTAGCAATTGCAATTGATGCATGGAGGATGACACGTGGCAACAATTTCGTTCAAGCATGTGTGGAAGCGATACAGCGGAAATACAGTTGCTGTTAAAGATCTCAATATTGAAGTAACTGATAAAGAGTTTCTAGTTCTAGTGGGACCTTCAGGTTGCGGTAAATCTACAACTCTTCGTATGCTCGCCGGCCTTGAAGAAATTTCAGAAGGCGAAATTTGGATCGGCGATCGAGTTGTGAACAACGTTGCTCCAAAAGATCGCGATATCGCAATGGTGTTCCAAAGCTACGCGCTTTATCCTCACATGACTGTCTATGACAATATGGCTTTCGGTTTGCGCTTGCGCAAAACTCCAAAGCAGGTTATTGACCAGCGCGTGCGCGAAGCTGCTGAAAATCTGGGCATTTCGCATCTACTAGATCGCCGCCCTCGCCAGCTTTCGGGTGGGCAGCGCCAACGTGTTGCTGTCGGGCGCGCTATCGTACGTGATCCAGAAGTTTTCTTGATGGACGAGCCGCTTTCTAACCTTGACGCTAAGCTGCGCGTTGAAGCCCGCTCATTCATTAGCAAACTTCATCAGCGACTTGGCACAACATTCGTATACGTGACCCACGACCAAACTGAAGCAATGACAATGGGTACGCGCATTGCCGTTATGAGTGCGGGTGAGCTTCAGCAAATTGATACACCCTTCAACCTGTATCACAATCCGCACAATTTGTTCGTTGCCGGTTTCATCGGTAGCCCGTCCATGAACTTTTTTGACGGCAAGCTGAGTGAATCCGACGGACTTATGACCGTGGAAATCCTTGGTTCTCAACTAACTATTCCATCTCACCTCGCTGCGCAATTTAAGAGTGGTGTGGGTAAACGGGTGATCATTGGTATTCGTCCTGAAGATATTCATGACGCAAGTTACCAACCGCAGGGTATTACCCCGGCAACCATTGAGTCCAACGTAGAAGTAGTTGAACAAATGGGCAATGAAATGATCCTCTATCTGGAAGAAGGCGGAAAATCATTTATTGCGCGTACCGATCCACGTACCAATGCCGCTGTCGGCCATCGTCTCGGTCTCGCTCTGAACATGGACAATGTTCATATATTTGATGTTGACACCGAGCTTTCGCTGGCATACGAATCCAAGGCGAACAAGCAGGAATCAGAAGCCCCGGCAACCGCCTAACTTCTGGCCCTTCGTAAGAATGTCTAGCATGATGCCGTCCAGAACAAAGTTCTGGGCGGTTTTTCATTTATTTCTTATTCCTCAACTACATTGTTACATTATTGTTTTCCTACGACCGAAGAAACTGATTGTAAAGGGATAAATGCGTGAACGTAACTGCGTACACGGACAGCACAGTATTTGAAGCATTGAAGCCGGCATGGAATGACCTGCTTAAGCGAAGCAGTAGTGACTTGATCTTCCTGAGTTGGGAATGGCAATCTATCTGGTGGGATGCCTATCACGCAGGGGAATTGTGGATTTTGACGGTTACGGACGACAATGGCGTGCTGGTTGCTATTGCTCCATGGTTCATTCAACATCGCGATGACGGACGTGTTGTACGTACCATTGGCTGCGTTGATGTGACGGACTATGTAGACATCATCGCAGAAGCAGACACAGCTTCATTGGTTTACCCGGTTCTTGCCGAATACTTGAACCAGCATAGGTCAAGGTTTGACTGGGTAAACCTTTGTAATATTCCAGAAGCGTCGCCAACCTACAGGCAATTCCCGGACGCGCTGCGAAAGGTTGGCTTTGATGCCGATCTAGTCTTGCAAGAAGTTTGTCCGATCATTCACCTTCCAGATGAATGGGAAGCGTATCTGGGAATGCTAGATAAGAAAAACCGCCACGAACTGCGTCGCAAAGTACGCCGCGCTGAAAGTGAAAGTAAGCTGGAATACTACGTCGTGGGCGTCCAGCACAACTTTGAGCATGAAGTGAACAAATTCTTAGATCTGATGCGCACCAGTCAACCTTCGAAAGCTGAGTTTCTGGCGATTCCAGAAAATGCAGCATTCTTCCGGGCTATTTTAAGGGCAGCCTTCGAAAAGAACTGGTTGAGACTAAGTTTTCTACACGTGGACGGTGTTCCGGCAGCGGCTTATTGTGACTTCGACTACAACGGTGAGATCCTAGTCTATAACTCCGGGCTTGATCTAAGCGTTAAACCGCATCTGAGCGCCGGCATTGTGCTTTTAGTTTACAATATCGCGGCAGCGATAGAATCGAAGCACCGCCTGTACGACTTTTTGCGCGGAAATGAAACCTACAAATACCGCATGGGCGCGCAGGATACATGCGTGTATAAGATGGTTACACGCAAGCGGGAGCAGGTAGCTGTGTCCTAAAACAAAAGCGCCAGTCAGAACTGACTGGCGCTTTTGTTTTTACTACCCACCATATGCATCGGGTATGTCTGAGACGGTTACAGTGATATAGGGGTCGGTTTCTTGAACCTCTAGCGCGGTAGTTTCGTCTACAACCACCTGCCCCTTGTGATACAGGACATTATTGAAACCATCATACTTATAGCGACGGTTTACCCAGCCATATTCAGGGTGCTGAAATACCACGTTGAAAATCACAGATTCATCTTCGGGCAATACAATTTGATTTACCATCCATACCGGCGCAAATTGATCAAGGTGAGGATGGGTTTTTTCTTCAAGTTTCTTGAACAGCGCTGCCTCGTTCATCAGTTCGTATTCTCTGCATAACTACATAACTGCGCCTATTGTAACTTTGGTTAGGTCATTCTCACAAGGTGGCTGGAAGAAACTGCGCTTTCAATTGTCAGGCGAACCGCTATAATCCCACTGTATACACACCACGCAGTTGAAGCAACCTTATGAGTACAACATTTGATCACAGCCGATACCTATCACCGTTTACATGGCGATATGGTAGCGACGAAATGCGCGCTGTTTGGAGCGAGGTAAATAAGCGCCGCTTGTGGCGGCGCATCTGGGTAGAAATTGCCCGTGTCCAGCAGGCAGCAGGATTGGTCAACGCAGCACAGGTAGCCGATCTAGAAGCCCATGTTGAAGCAATCAACATCAAACGCGCAGAAGAGATTGAAGCAGAAATTCAGCATGACCTGATGGCTGAGGTCAAAATATTTGCCGAACAATGCGCTGTTGGCGGGAATATTATTCACCTTGGCGCAACCAGCGCTGATGTGGAAGATAATACCGATGCGATACGTATTCGCGATAGCCTGCGTTTGCTAATTCCCCATCTGGAAATTGTTCTGCTCCAGTTTGCCGAACTGACTGAAACGTATGCCGACCAACCCGCGATTGCATTTACTCACCTGCAACCTGCAGAACCTACCACGACGGGCTATCGCTTCGCACTTTACGCACAGGACTTACTTGAAGATTATCAAGCGCTCAAGTCACTGGTCATTCGGGGCAAGGGTTTCAAGGGAGCTGTCGGCTCACGAGCATCTTACACAGATCTATTTGAAGGGACACCTCTAACCCCGCAGGAGTTCGAAAACACTGTGATGAACGCGATAGGACTGCCGCCGTACCCTATCACGGGGCAAACCTACCCGCGCAAACAGGATTATACGGTGCTGGCTGCGCTGGGCGGGCTGGCAGGCAGCCTATACAAATTCGCATTCGATCTTCGTATATTGCAATCACCCGTAATTGGTGAATTACATGAAGGCTTTGGCGAAAAACAGATTGGATCGTCAGCCATGCCTTTCAAGCGCAACCCGATCAATGCCGAAAAAATAGACAGTATTGCACGGCTTGTTGCCAATTTAACTGAGACAGCATGGGAAAATGCAGCACACTCCCTGCTTGAACGCACTTTAGATGATTCGGCTAACCGGCGAGAGATTCTGCCAACGGCGTTTCTTGGATGTGACGAACTGTTGATCGTGTGCGAGCGCATTCTCAACCGCTTGACGGTAAATACCGCAGCGGTTGCGCGTAATCTTGCTCAATATGGTCTTTTTTCGGCTACCGAGAGGGTGATGATGGCAGCGGTGAAAGCCGGGGCAGACCGTCAGGAAATGCACGAAGTTTTGCGGCAATTAAGCATGCAGGCGTGGGAAGCCGTTGCGGGCGCGAATAACAACCCGCTGGCAGCGTTAGTAGCTGAAGATAGAAGGCTTGATATTTTTCTCTCATCAAAAGAGCGTCTTAACCTGATGGATGCGGGTACCCATGTAGGTGATGCGCCAGATCGCGCGCGGGCTTTTGCCGCATATATTCGAGAGGTTATAGGGTAGAAACAGTTATGCCACGCGCACTCTTTAGTGTTCACGATAAAAGCGGGTTAACAGAATTTGCGCGGCAGTTGGTGAGTTTGGGCTGGGACATTGTAGCCAGCGGCGGCACACAACGCGCATTAAGCGCTGCGGGGCTGCCAGTAACCCCGATTGAACAGGTCACCGGCTTTGAAGAACTTCTCGGTGGGCGGGTTAAGACGCTGC
>CAZBPB010000320.1:0-4853 GCA_964493565.1 uncultured Pleurocapsa sp.
CATAATCGGGCGGGCTAAAAAGCAGAAGGGCAACGGCAAACGCGAGAAACATCGCCATGCCGCCCATGAGCGGTTTGTAATCTTTGTGAATATTGCGCTGGCTGGGAATGGCAACCACGCCGAGGCGCAGCGCCAGCGCGCGTGAAAGAGGAGTCAGGCCAAGGCTGGCGGCGAAACCGACAACGAGAATTGGCACGAAAGCGAGCGAGTCCATTTAGTTAGCCGCCACCCCCTGGCTTTGTGGGAGAGGGAAGGTTGGATAGACCGGCAAGGTACGCCTTGAGCTTTCCGGCGAGAGGGCTGACAGCGTTTGTAAAAACATGGCGTTAGTCGCCTTCTCCCGGCCAGGAACGCAGCACCTGCGCCTCACGTTTGGCGCTGAGGGCGTAAGAGCCGAGCGCGGCAGGCAGCAGGGCAGTACGGCCTTTTTCGAGCGTGATGCTGCTGTTTCCGGCGCGAATATCTACTGTGCCGTTTATGCAGGTGATGATCTGAAATTTACCACCGGTATTCAGGGCGACGGCCTGCGGAGCAACACCACCAAGACGGTGGAGCATGGTCTTGAAATATGGGCTGTCAATGACGGTGACAGCAGCGCCGCCGGGAGCAATGCGAGTGATGGCGGGGATGGCGTGGGTTTTGGAGACGGCGAGGCTCTTATCAACGTGAAGCTGGCGCGGCTTGCCATCCAGCCCGACACGATTCCAGTCGTAGAAACGGTAAGTGGTATCGGACGACTGCTGGATTTCGTAGATGAGCAAACCGGGGCCGATAGCGTGAATGGTGCCCGCGCTGATGAAGAGTACATCGCCTTTTGAGACGGGCTGATAGACGAGCCAATCTTCGAGTTTTCCGGCTTCAATGGCGCGGCGGAGATCGTCGGTACTGGCACCGGGTTTGACGCCGATCACCAACTGCGAGCCGGGATCGGCTTCGAGCACGATCCATGCTTCGGTTTTGCCACGCGGTTCACCTTCGAGTTCGGCGGCCTGATGGTTATCAGGATGCACCTGCACCGAAAGCCAATCGGCAGCATCAAGGAACTTGAGCAGCAAGGGCATGCCCTGTGACGGGTCGAAATTTTCGCCTACCAGCGCGGTGCCTAACTGATCGAGCGCCTGACGCACCGTCAAGCCGGAAAGTGAGCCATTTTCGATGAGGGCGGTATCGTGCATTTCCCACGATTCGCCGTAGGGTTCGGCGGTGGGGAGGGTTTTGCCGAATACGGTTTCCAGCTTGCGCCCACCCCAAACGCGGGTATGGAGGGCGGGTTTGAGCAGTAAGGGGTAGAGCTGATCGGCCATTGAGGTGATCCGTTGCAGAGACGAGATGGCCTATGATACCAGAATGACCCCACCCCTGCCCGAAGAACAGTTCGCGTACCTGCCGATGCAAACTTTCAGCTCTCAGGGAAAGGGAAGCAAGGCCTTGCGAAAGCGACGGATTATTTTGTGAGCTGGCTAAGGCTGGTTTTCACCGAACGGCGGGGAATGGCGGGTTTGCGCGATGGCGTGGGGTCAATTCCAAAATCGCCGAGTATGCCGGTGACAGCAAGGCGCATGAACTGCCCTGCCATGTATTCTGGTGAGTAAGGCATATCATTTAGCACCCACCATTTGACGATGCCTAAATACGCCGCGCCGATGAAACTGATGAACAGGTCAGGCGGGGTGAGCAATTCATCTGCGCTTGATGCCGTCGAAAGCCAGCGCATCCCGATCTGTTCGATATGCGTCTGAATTTTCTGCATGTAGGGGGCAACGCTTGGCTCTTGCAACATGATACGATAGAACGGCTCATGCGCTGCGATGTGTTCGAAAAGCTGGACGGAGATGAGACGGATGGTATTGATATCTGGCGAGAGCAGAATGTTTACGGGGATGGCTGCAATTTCTTCCACCACGCTGTCAATAATCCGTGTGAGCAGGTCGTCTTTATCGCGGTAATGCAGGTAAAAAGTGGCGTGATTGAGGGTGGCGCGATTGGTGATATCCTGAATGGTAATAGCGTCAAAGCCTTTTTCAGGGATGAGCGACATGAGTGATTCGCGGAGAAGTATACGGGTGCGGATCACACGCGGATCAAGCTTTTTTTCAGACTTTTTCGATAAATTGTTCATCTGTGTCGTTTACTCAATAAGCCGCAAAAAAATTATGTTGTGCGGCATCTGCCTATACGTAAAATACTTTATCAACACCGTGTCTATAAAGCAATGGCATATTGTGAAAGCAGAGTAACCCGATGGTAGAGGCGATAGCAGAGGCACAACTTCAGCATGAGGCAAGCGGCTGCCCGGTTGAGGACGAACGCAAGTACGCAAAGCAGGACTACAGCGCCGCGCTGCGCATTGAGATAGATGATGATGGCGTGTGGCATGTTCATGGATACGACGAATCGCGGCAGATACTGCGAAGTGATGTGGTGAAGCAGGCTGGTTTCGTGGCTGAAAAGGTGATGGGCGAAAGTACCAGAGGGTTGATGAAAAACCTGCCGATTCTGTTTCTAGAAAAGGACGAACATCACCGGATGCGCCGTGAGACGAACCGATTTTTCACCCCTACTGCTGCGGATACCAAATATCGTGAATTTATGGATTCGTATGCTGATGGGCTGATTGATAAGCTGAAGAAACAGGGCAGCGCCGACCTGAGCGATTTGACGATGGAGATGGCGCTTAAGGTTGCTTCGCAAATTGTTGGTCTGACCAGCAGCCTGATGCCGGGCATGAACGCCCGCCTGAACGGGCTATTGGAAACCGCAAATGATCTCGCGGCAGAGTCGCCAAATTTGGCGAAGCTGATCATCAGCCAGCGTTATATGATCGCGTTCATGTATTTAGACGTGAAACCGGCGATACGGAAGCGGCGGAAGAACCCGCAAAACGATGTGATTTCGTATCTGGTGAGCCGCGATTACAGCGATCTGGAAATTTTGACCGAGGGCGTGGTGTACGGCGTGGCGGGGATGGTGACGACGCGCGAGTTCATTTGCGTGGCGCTGTGGCACCTACTGGAGAAGCCGCATTTACGCCAGCGGATGCTGGTTGGGTCGCAGGAAGAGCGTTACGCGATTCTGCATGAGATTCTGCGGTTGGAACCGATTGTCGGGCATTTGCTGCGCCGTACCACTGGCGAGATCGAAATTGAGAGCGAGGGCGAGAAAGTGACGATCCCGGCAGGAACGCTGGTGGATATGAACATTTTCGCCTCAAATATTGATCCGGACATGGCAGGCGAGAACGGCACTTCGGTTTGCCCGATGCGCCCGCTTCATTCAGAGCTTGGCAAGGTGCCGGAACCTGCCTTAAGCTTTGGCGATGGCTATCATCGCTGCCCCGGATCGTTCGTGGCGATTCAGGAATCGGATATTTTCCTACGCAAGCTGCTGGCGATAGATACCCTGCGGTTGGAGCGCAAGCCAGATATTGTCTATAACGATATTGTGAAGGGCTACGAGCTGCGGAATTTTGTGATTAAGGTGTAGGGAAAGCCCTCACGCCCATCCCTCTGAGAAACCTCACCCCCGACCCCTCTCCCCGTGCACGGAGAGGGGAGGAAAGATCGGGTGGTGTTTAGGATTTAAGCACTGGCTGGAGTCTCGGATACTATTTGCACAAGCTGATAAATGAATGAGGGCACGTCTGCGACGTTTTGTTCGGTCAGGTCTGCGCGCTCCACTACCAGCTCATATTCGCTGCCGGGGATATAGGCGAAATTTGAGACGCGGGCGGGATTATACAAAGAGGTTTCGCCATCAACGGTGATTGAGAGGCAGGCGATTTCCGGCGTAAAACCGTCACGGCAGGTTTCAGTTTCGGCGGCAATATGGACGATAGAGTAGACCCCCGTAGGCGTAAACAGATCGTAGAAACTACTATCTTCGGCTGCTGGCGTGGCTTGAAGGATGCTGACCAACTGATAGAAGAAAGACGATTGATCTGCCGCGACTGGACTGCGCTCAACTTTTTCGACCAGCAGCGCGTAGTCGAAGCCGGGAATATGCTCGAAATTACGGATGTTCTCGAAGTGATTCTGCCATTCACCATCCGGCAAAAAGCGAATTTGCAGGCATCTTTGCGGGATAACGCCGGTACATTCAACTGTCTCCGGGCCAACATACAAAATTAAGGATTCATTCTTTGCTGCCTGATCTTGCGCGGCGGCGGGCAGTACAAAAATCAGCGCAGTAAGCGCGAATAGGACACTTAATACAGCCTTCATGTGGCGATCTCCTTTTAGGGATGTTGATTCATAGGATACTGTAGTGACGCTGTTTGAGGCGAATTTGTTCCAGAAGCCCTACCCCTACCCGCTGCTTCAGGGAAAGGGGATGCCGATAGATATGGGTGGAGAGAGCGGACGCAGGCTGGAAATGCCTTTGAAACAGGCGAACTACGATACGGGCTGTGGTATGGCTTATGTGCGGCGTGGCTGAACGCGTTAAAATAAGGCGAGTTGAAAAAAATACTACTCGTATTCTTGCTCATGATTTGTGATTCAGGTGACGACGCATGGAATTGAATGCTAACCACTTTCAAGATACGGCAGTTGTGGCACTGCACGACATTGATTTGCAGACGGCGCTGGATAGAGGCACAGGGAACGCTGACAGCCGCCGCCGGGCGGTGATTCATGAACTGACCCATGCGCAGGCGCTGCGCCAACAGGGGCGTGGTTCGCGGCTGCGGGCGCTGCATGATCTGCCGGAACTGCTGGAAAAGCTGGAAGCGCATATTACGGCTAACGGCGGGCATGTGTTATGGGCGCAAGATGCTGAAGAAGCGAACCGCCACGTGCTGGATATTTGCGCCAAACATCACTTGAAGCGCGGCGTGAAGAGCAAGAGCATGGTGA
>CAZBPB010000321.1:0-1053 GCA_964493565.1 uncultured Pleurocapsa sp.
ATATGGCAACCGATATGTACAAGGCAGGCGGCAACCGTTTACTGGCGAAGCGGCTGGTGGATGCTGGCTATATTGATGGCACCGCGCTGACCTGTTCCGGCAAGACGCTGGGCGAAGAAGCGTCAAGCGCCAAGGAAACGCCGGATCAGCAGGTGATCAAGACGTTCGAGAACCCGATTGCCGATGAAGGCGGCCTGCACATTCTGAAAGGCAACCTTGCGCCGAACGGCAGCGTGGTCAAACTGAAGGGCATTGAGCCGCGCCAGATGCGCGCGCGGGCGCGGGTGTATAACAGCGAAATTGAGGCCTTTGAAGCGGTGAAGCGGCAGGATATTGTCGCGAATGACGTGGTGGTGATCCGCTACGAAGGGCCAGTCGGGGGGCCAGGGATGCAGGAAATGCTGCAAATCACGGCGGCGCTGGCCGGGCAAGGGCTGGGCGGCACAGTGGCAATGGTGACCGATGGGCGCTTCAGCGGGGCGACGCGCGGCCTGATGATCGGGCATGTTGCGCCAGAAGCGGCAGTAGGCGGGCCGATTGCGCTGGTTCAGGAAGGCGATACCATCGTGATTGACATTGACACGCGCTCGCTGAATTTAGATGTGAGCGAAGATGAGCTGGAACGCCGCCGCAAAGCATGGATGCCGCCACAGCCAAATTACATTAGCGGGGTATTCGCCAAGTATGCGCGCATGGTGGCACAGGCCGATGACGGCGCGGTGACAAATACGCTAAAGGGGCTGCCGCGAAGCTAGAAGCAAGTATTGAACCGCAGAGACACAGAGGGTAGAGAGCAATAAAGAGGGGTAGTCGAGGACTGCCCTTTTTTGTTGTTCATGGTATTTCACGCAGCAAAAATTCGGGGCGCAACTGTTCTTCAGGTACAGTTTCCTCATTGGGTAGATATATGCAGGCGGTTATGTTCATTTTGTCTGCATAAGAGCAAATGATTGGGCCAACTTCAGCCCAAGATAAGCTGCCTAATCCGCAGCCTAACGCGGGCATTGCCAGTGAACGTATGCCGCTAGATTTGTAATTATCCAATAACCATTG
>CAZBPB010000321.1:1063-4835 GCA_964493565.1 uncultured Pleurocapsa sp.
GGATCGTATATATTCGATCTTTGAATTTTCTCGCCAATCTGCCTTGGTTGGAAACAGCAAAAATAAACGGTCATTATCTTTGTCAGACAAATTGATGATAAGGGGATGACCAGCTTTTAATTCCCCTCTTTTACACATTTCGCGATATTGATCGCTATCGTGAGCGTTTGCGAAGGGTTAGCGAAAATATCGCCTCTTACCAGGGAAAAGTGCGATCCGATGCGTATTGTTGTTTCGATCATCAAAGAGGCTAGCGCCAGCTTTCGCGCTTGACCGGGAGCGCGTCAAAATCCAGATCTGCGCTGACAATTATCGCATCCAGGCGGATGGCGATTGCGGCTAAAAGAAGATCAATGTCTGAGAGTTGTTTGCCTTTGCTACGCGCAGCAACCCACAACTCAGCAGCCTGTTCCCAATCCTCATCTTGTATGCCTACCCACTCAAACTGTGTCTGTATTTGAGTCTCATAGGTTTTCATCTGCGTAGTTGCGTTGATCGCCAATAAACCACGTCTAACCTCATAATGCACTGGCGAACAAACACACATCACATGTTCGTGCTGCCGCTCACGAATAATAGTAAGAATCTGGGGACGGCGTTTGAGAATATCCGTGATCGCGTTTGTATCAAAAACATAGATCATGAACGCCACTCAGTTTCGTCAAAAGGTTCAATGTATTCTTCATTCATCGCGGCGGTCATAATTTCAAGTTGTTCGTCAGTAAGGCCAGCACGAATTTCATCAACCGCACGCGTCAATGCGTCAACATCCATCGTGCCGGGGCGAAGCTTCGTGATTTGCTGACTACGTTCCTGCATGGGTTCATAAAGAGCCACAAAATCTTTGCGCGGCAGTTTGTCTACCGCTTCGATAATTTCAGCAAGCGTCATGGGACATTCCCTCACTGCTTATTGCACTTCCTATTTTACATGGTTTCAGTTTCAGTTTTGTTTTTCACCAGCAGCAGTAGCCGCCGTCAATGACGATATCGCTGCCGGTCATGAAGTCTGAGGCTTCAGCGGCAAGATAGACCACCGCGCCTTGCAAGTCGGTGACTTCGCCCATGCGTTTCATCGGCGTGAGCGCCATCCACTGTGGCAGCATTTCTTTGCCGATGGGCGTGGCTAAAAGATCATCCACCAGTTTTGTACGGGTATAGCCGGGGCTGATGCTGTTCACGCGCACGCCGCGATTTGCCCATTCAGCGGCAAGACTGCGGGTAAGGTGCAGCACACCGGCTTTGCTGGCATTGTAGGCGGCCTGATTCTGCGGCGTGTTGACAATGGACGCAGACATGGAGGCGGTATTGATGATCTTGCCGTAGCCTTCCGGCAGCATGACTCTGGCTTCGGCCTGCGCGCATAGGAACACGCTTTTGAGATTGACCGACATCATGCGATCCCAATCCTGCTCAGTCATGGCCTCAGCATCCACCCATTGACCGATGCCGGCATTGTTCACGGCTATGGTAAGTTTGCCCCACCGCGCAGTGATGGCGCTGATCATCGCTTCAACCTGATCGGGCTTCGTTAAATCAGCATCCCCAGGAAGGGCGTCAATGCCTTTGGCGGTCAGCTCGCTCACAACTGCTTCGGCGTGGGGCAGCGACAGATCGGCAATGGCGACTGATGCGCCAGCCTCTCCGAGGGCGTGGGCATAAGCGCGACCTATGCCCTGCCCTGCGCCGGTGACTAAGGCAGCGCGACCTTCGAGGCGAAAGCGGTCTAGGATGGGAGGTGCGGAAAGAACCGGATCGGTCATCTCAAAATTCCTTTTGCAGAAGGGCTGTCGCTCATTTGTCGAAAGGCTATTCTTTAACCAGTGTGAACCAGACCACCCATGCCTCCTCATCCAGCTTATTTTTGCCGTGTACTTCCGTCCAGAGGTCGAAAAAAGCCTGCCGATCTGCCGAACCTTCCGCCTGCGCTTCAGCGTTAGTGATATCGCGGACGGTTTTGCGCTCCAGTTTGGTGACGCGTATATGGGCTACGGCGCGCGCGTGACGGGAAGGCTGCACGCTGTACGTTTTGCCGACGCGCCATTTTTCGCGCCCATTTACGCGCACGGCGAGAATATTTCCGGATTCATCGGTTTCGGCGCTGTCGGCTTTAAGATCAACGGGGCGGCGGGTGGATATTTTGGTGCCATTGAGCACCTGATCGAGTGTGTACTGGAAGATCATGGGTGGCCTCGCATTTTTTGGAGATTATAACAACTTCGCTGTTCGTTCCATTCTCCGTGCACGGCTGAGGAGAGGAAAATCGAAGCATCATGCGCCCCTAAAATAACGTGAGAGATGAAGACTTAGCCCTTCGCTTCGTAGGGAAGCATCATGCGGCATGTGGGAAAATTAGAGCAGCCCCAGAAACGATTACCCGCATTTGCTCCGCTCTTTGCTGTTCTGAGTACCAACGAATGACCGCATTTTGGGCAGGACGGTGTTTCGCTTGTTGCCAGCGTGGAAGCTGCCTTTATAGGCTTAATCTCAGGTTTTGCGGGTTCGGGAGCAACGTTAGTAACAGATTTCGCCGCAACCTTAAAAAATGGACTTAACAGCGCAACAATTTCGCCTTCTTCATATGTTCTCTTCACTGGCACATGAACAATGGGCAATCCCGCCGCCTTGAAAACCTGATCGACGAAAGCATCTCGTTCCTGCCTATCCTGACGTTGATGACTTTTATCATCCAGTTCAATGCCTGCAATTGGCTGCATTGTGGTTATATCGCAAAGCAGAAAATCAACATGCTTGCGATCAATTTTGTTGGTATAGACACGATGCCGACTGGCATCGTCCCGCTTCACCCAAAATATGTCGCCCAGAGCAACTTTGGTGCAGAGGATAGCACGATTTGCAATTGCAGCGCGTAAAACTTCAAAGAAAGCTAATTCAGCCGGCGATAAAAAATGATCTCGCAAGTGATATGGAAACTCCGGTGATCGGGCAACTGCCACATCTTCTTTGCCCTCACCGACCAGCAAATCAGCAATAAAATCTACAGCATCGTCGGCTGACTGCTGCGAAAGGCCAATTGTTCGCAGTATTCTGCGTAGTAATCCAAATTTATTATCAGAAGTCATGATTATCTCGCCTGTTAAGAGGGTTTCACAAGATCGCTTCAGTGCGGATGTATTTCAATTATGCATTACCGTTTGGGGCAAGCAGTCTTAATGTTCGCACTTAAACACTCTTGATCCCCTCATCTTCAGTTTCCCTGTTACAATGGAGACAGGCTTGCCAGTCAAGGAGTGCGCCATGTTCGATAAAATTCGCAAGTTCTTCAGACGTGATGATGCAGTCCTGGATGAAGAGGTTGAAAAAGCCGCCGACGAAATGCGCGAAAGCGGCGGAAGCTGGCAGGAAGGCTATGCCCAGCAAGAGCGTGAAGCCCCTGAAGGCGCGCCACGCCCGCGCGACACCAAACGACCGGAAATCCCCCCGATTGGCGGCAGTTTGCCGAACTAGTTGCCGCATTGCCTACTGAGTTCTGAGTGCCGGGTAATTGACAGCCTTTTTGCCTGGGTCTTTCTGCTCAGAACTCAGCAATTGATCCCCACAACATCAGCGCAAGAATCGGATAGATCGCGCCTGCTCACTGGCATAAGATCAAGTCATCCATTGTGTAAGGGATGGCGAACGATGTATGAAAAACGCTTGATGCTGGTTTTGAGCAGCGAAGCACGATACTCCGAACTGCAAGCCGCAGCCCACAACACCGAACTTATTTTTGCTGACGAGATGATGGCGGCGCTGGGGCTTTATATCGTCGC
>CAZBPB010000322.1:0-4531 GCA_964493565.1 uncultured Pleurocapsa sp.
AACAAGACGGTCTAGCGTAAGTACAGTGAGCGGGCTGTTATCGCGCAAATCTTCAATAGATTCGCGATCTTCCGCGCCGTTGGGGGCAAGCGGGTTGGTCACGCTGCGCACCCCCAGCGGCTTAATGCTCAATAACGAAAGCTGGTTGGCTTTCAACATCCCGGTTAGGCCAATGCCGATTCGATATTTTGCGGTAATGTTCTCTGTGCCTGAAGGAAGCGGCGCATTGAACTGCACTTTACTCTTACCATCATCCTCATGGCGGATCACATAGACCCGTTCCTGAGGATCAAGGTCGTACAGCGTGGTCACTTCTTCCCAGCGCACATTGTCTACCCGCACTTCCAGCGAAGACTGTGTACCCGTAGGTGTAGCCGCGCTGGTATAAGTAAGTGGCTGCTGCTTGAGGGTGAAGGTCTGATAGCGGGTTGAGCCATCGCCGCCGCCCAGCACTTCGGCTTTAGTCTCGCCATGTGTGGCTTCAGCTACATTGGCGTTTACAGCTACCGTATTGCGGTGATAGCGAAACTCTAGCGGCTCGGTGAAGATCAAGCGTGTAAATAGCCGTCCGGCTTCCAGCGTGCCATCGGCCTGTACTTCTGCAAGCTGGCGGGCTTCCGCGCCGGGCGCGCCGTTCAGGTCTGAGCGCGTGCCGCTAATCATCACGAATTGCCCGCTCACCAGCCCCGGATAGTAGGCATCCAACACAATCTGATCGCCCTGAACCTCATCAGCGATAGGCACATAAGCTAAAGGAAGCTGCTCGCTGACACACTGCACCGAGGTATCACGCATCTTGAAGCTGGACGACACATCACTGAATAGGGTTAGCCGTGATACTTTGACCGACAGGCTGTAGTCAATGCGCGTCAATTCCTGATTTTTCTGCACACGGAAACCGGCAGCAGTCACTTCAGGGCTTTCCAGTACGATCCAACTATTTTCGACAATGCTGGAATAGGCGTTATCGAGGTCAATCACGTTGTCGTCGGGCGTGTCTTCGGTCACACTGTTGTCATCCCAATCAGTGGGATACTGCGCCTTAGCAAGCTGCGCGTTAGTCAACTCTCTGCCGATAATCTGACGTGGTTCGTCCGTTACGATCTGCGGTAGCGTCGCCCAGCGCGGGGCATTGTGTCCGAAAATAGCGGCGCGCTGCCCCAACGCAAAGATGCCTTCATCGGCAGGCGGCGGGGTGGGCGGCGGGGAATTGGCGGCGTACCAGAAATCGGTGCTTGACCAGCCGTAAATCATGGAGAGCGCGTTGACATCGCTGCTGCCGAACACGGTGCCTCCGAATACCTGACCGAAGGTATCGTCATTGAGCGTGGGCGTAAAGCCGAAGGAGGGAATTTCGATCTGGATCAAGCCGCCTGCAAATGAGGGTTCTGGCGCATCGGTCAAATCCAGCGTAGTGCTGTTGGCTTTTGGATTTTGGGTGACGCGCTGCACTCGCTTTACAGTAGTTTCAGAATCTGATACCACTACCAGTACGCTGTCGCCTTTACGCAGTCCCCCATCAATACCCTGCAAAACCACCTGCGTCATAGCAGTTGATAATAATTGGGGGGCAGTCGCGCGGGCTTTCATGGCGTTCCACACGGCGCGCGCTTCAATGGTCGCGGCAGTTTCAAAGCTCTGCGGCAGTTCGTCTTTGCCGGGAATGCTCATGACCCGTGTTCCGGCTTCCACGGTAGTGGTTTCCGGCGTACCGGGCGTATTGTCTATGGTGAAGGCGAGATATGCCGTCGCCGCAACGCCGGGGCGTGGCTCATAACCGATCAGGCGGGCAAGCTGTACCAGCGAAACGCGTTCATTTGCCGTGCCCACAAACCATTCATGCGCGTAACGTTCTGTATAGAAGGTAAGACCATCGTCAGCAGCCGCGCAAGCATCCAGCAAAGCAATCGTCAGATCATTTGGATCGCGCACATTCAACGCACGGATTGCAGGGAAACGCTGGTTGGAAAGCCGCGCCAGCATAGATTGCAAAAAACGTCCGTGAGTGCCAACACGATAACCGATCAGGTCAAGTCCTGCGCGATTTTCAACCTCCACCGGCGTGGACGGATCATTGCCCTCGCAGCCATCGCAATCATTCAGTCCGTGTAGGGTGGGATCATAAGTGTTTGGCATGAACTATTTCCCCCCTTTCATATCCAGAGAACAAATACCCCGTTTGGGAAAATTAGGATCATTTTCCAGTTGGGCAATTTCCAAACGCCCCAACTCGATCATGCCGCTGGCAATTCCACTGCGAGATGGCTGATCCTGTACCTGAAAGGTGACCACATCAACAGACTGCACGCCGGGAACCGACGCCGCAGCAGCATATATCTTGCTCAGAAACATGGTCTGTCCGAAGGTAAAATTATCAGGGTGGAATACACCTTTCGTGCCATCACGCAGCACATTGGCGCTGAAGGTTTCACGCAGCGCGCGTTCAACTTCAAACCGGAAATAGTCCGGTTTCACGCATACTTCAAGGCGTAGTTCGATAGGGACATAGTGCGGCGTGTCCACCTCAAGGTCATAGCCCATCATGCGGAATTTGTTGACGTGTACACGGAAATCGGACTCAAATTGCGGATCTATTTCGGAACCACCTAATCGGTCAACAGTCAGGTACACGGTATACCAGCTTCCCGTCCAGCGAATGGTGGCAGCAGCCCGCTGCACACCGGGGAAGCGTAATGCCACGTTCTCATAATCTTCAGGCGTGACCGCACGATCCTGTATCCGGAAGGCTTGCGGCGCGTTCTGGCGAACAGCGTCCATGCTTTCTGGGGTCTGCGCGCCGAATGCTTGCATCAGATTGCGCGCGCCAATGATGCTGGTACTGTTCGTGATCACGTGGGCGATAGCATCTGCGCCAATACTGCCTGCAACCGGATCACCCACATAATAGCGGGCATAAAAACCCGTTCCGGCGTTCGGGCGTCTTCCGTTTTCATCGTCGCCAAACCGTACTCGCGCCGTACCGTCATTTTCGACTTCAAGCACGAAATTAGGATCATCGCCAGCATTCAACAGATCGTGAAGCGGCAGCCAGAGTGTTGTTCCAGCATCAAACAACGCATCTTCGCCTAATTGAATAGCAGGCAGAGCATTTGCCGGCTTGAGCATCATGGCTGATTTTGCAGACTGCGGCGCAGTTGGGTTAGCGGCAGCCGCCTGATCAAATTTGATGTGCTGCGCCACCGGGCGGGATTGCAGGCGAGGGCGCTTCTGGCTTGCAGCGATTCGTTTCGTTGACATAGAACAATGAATTCTCAGGGACAATGCCCAGTGATTCGATCGGCTGAAGCAGCCCATGCTGTGCAAGCACAATATTGCCCCGCGCAACACTAATGGCTTGCGCGCATTTAGCGTCCACGAAGTCTTCGGAGATCGGCGCAATTGAGGACAAACACAGCGGCGCAGATAGAGCATCTTCAGGATGCCATGCAATTTCAGTAACTGGTTGGCTGTAGAGCGTATCCTCTTGCGAGGCATCCACACTGACAAGGCGTACAACAAAACGCTTAGAGGGATCAGCATCAGCGGCATCGCCGGTTACCGCCCCGCGTACTTCCTCAAAAATCAATACTTCCCCTACCCGCAAATCAGGGTATGAACCTTCCAGGGTAGCGCGGGTGGCGCCGCGTGGCAGTACGCAGTTGGCATCACCCCATGTATAAAAGCACATTTCGTTATGGGCGCTGAACAACGTAGCTTCATGCATGGTCTCAAAGACCTGCGGGTTGCGTTCCAGCGCCTCTCGATAAGTTTGGGTCCCGGCCTCAAACGTAGCAGCAAAACCCGGCACGCGGGTGAATAACTGCGTATTTGCAGGCAGATTTACGCCTGAAGTTACCGCTTCATCTATACGAATATGCGCCCACACGCGCGGAGAACAGCCATCATGCATATGGTAATCAACTAGCCGGGCGTGACGGCGCACGGATACGCGGCTGCGCGCAGTGAACAGGTAGGCTTCAGTGTTGATGGCATCTAACTGATAGTGCTGGTAATCGCTTACATAGGCTTTGAGATCGACCATTACCTGCATGAAGTCGGCATAGTGATCTTCGCGCCAGTCAGGCGCTAATACGTGGATGCGATCCAGCATCAGCTTGCGGATCGAGTTGAAATCGCGGGCGAGATAATTTAGTTTAGGTTCGTTATAGATTTCAGGCGGGCACGCCCCGCTGTCCGCGCAGTCAAAATCAGTTTCGCAGCTAACCTTAAAAGAAAAATCTATTGCCGAAAGTAGGCGATCGAAGCCGGTTGGTGGATCATCAGCGGTGAAGGTAGCCACTAGCCGCAGGGTGTACAGGCTGAAATCGCCGCGCTTATCCACTTCAATCGTCAAATGTTTGTCGTTCTGTGGATCTGGCTGTAGGTCAATCGCCCGAATATTACGGACTACTTCGCCGCCATCAATACGAATATTGTTTACTGTAAGCGGCGCGGTAGGCGGCTTAAGCAGAAAAATGTCCAGAAATCGCTGGCGATCCTCAGCATCCATTGAGGTATCGTCCTGCACTTC
>CAZBPB010000322.1:4541-4814 GCA_964493565.1 uncultured Pleurocapsa sp.
GTATCATGCTCCAAAACATCATTGCGCCGGTTATCGTCACAGCAGAAATACAGGCTCATGCTGGCACCGCCTGACTGAACACATCCACACGGCGCTGCTGCGTTTGCCGCACGATATAGCGCACGGTGACGCGCAAAGTCGAATCCTCAACTTCAGCGACGACGGCTTCTACGGTTATCAGGTCTCCAAGGTACTGCTGAAGCGCGCCTTGTATAAGAAATTGCAGCGCAGTCGCTATTTCGTCGCTGTTGGGCGCAAATACCATTTGCAGCA
>CAZBPB010000323.1:0-1221 GCA_964493565.1 uncultured Pleurocapsa sp.
CCGTCTGCGATTTGAGCCTGCGACGCTTCATTGGCACAATGACGAGGCCGCCGATAAGTATGTACCGAACGGTTTCGGCGAAGACAATTCGGTTATTGTTGTCTAGTAGTAGCCTAAAGCCTTTGTCGCAGGAAATAAAATCGGGACGCAAATGCGTCCCGATTTTTGTTATCCAGCGTTTATCGCTTTCCGCTGTGACCCACTTTGCTGTTATTAGGCAGGATCTTATCGCGGAAGGTCTCAAAGGCTTCCATTCGCAAGTCCGTACCCAGCGTTGAACCAGCCCCGACGGTAAATCCAGCAGGTACGTGCGTGTTTTTGCCGATGCAGGTGATACCTAACTCCCCGACAGTCGGAATGCTGCCCACCCGCGCATCATGCCCAATGACCACGATCTTGTCGAGGATACAGCGCTCAACCACCGCGCCAGCCTCAATATAGGCATCATTCAAAATTACCGATTCGCGGATCACTGCATTTGGCCCTACAAACACTCCCGGCGAAAGGATCGAGCGTTCCACCAACGCGCCTTCGCTAATCACACAGCCGTGTGTGATCATGCTGTTTCGTACCGTCCCCCCCGAGGCAATGTACACCGGCGGGCGCTCTTCGCTCTTAGTGTGGATAATCCATGTGCGGTCATTCAGGTTGATGGATGGGGGCGATGCCAGCAAATCCATGTGTGCTTCCCAGAAAGCATCCACCGTCCCCACGTCAATCCAGTAGCCGCCATAAGGGTAAGCGAACACGTCCATTTGCTCAGCCACCATACGCGGAATAATATCTTTACCAAAGTCGTGGCTAGAGTTCTTATTCTCGCGATCCTCACTCAACAGCTTTTCCAGCGCCGAGTAGGTGAATACATATACGCCCATGCTGGCAAGGTTGCTAGGCGGGTTGGCGGGTTTTTCGACAAAACTGTTCACGCGGTAGTCATCATCAATTGCCAGAATACCATAGCGACTGGCTTCGTCCAGCGGCACCGAAATCACGCAGATGGTAGCATCTGCGCCTTTATCGCGGTGATACTGCACCAGCACATCGTAATCCATCTCATAGATATGATCGCCGGAGAGGATAAGAACAAAATCAGGGCGACCACGACGCACAAAGTTCAGGTTCTGGGTAACAGCATCAGCAGTTCCGGCATACCAATCGGTATCTTTGCTGCCCTTGAATGGCTGCAAAATTTGCACACCGCCGGTAAATGATCGGTCTAAA
>CAZBPB010000323.1:1231-1998 GCA_964493565.1 uncultured Pleurocapsa sp.
GCTCGATATGGTCATTCAAACTATGCGGGCGATACTGCGTCAAAATCAAAACGTCAAAAATATTAGAATTCACACAATTACTGAGCGCAAAATCAATAATTCGATACTTTCCGGCGAATGGCACTGCGGGTTTGGCGCGCTTTGAAGTGAGTGTTGCCAGCCGCGTTCCTTCTCCGCCAGCTAATATCACTGCTTTTACTTTCATGAACTTATGCCCCTCCTAACGAGGATATCAATGATGCGTATTGTGCCTCATTCCAGAGAAGAAAACTATTCCACCAGGCTCGCTGCCTTCGCTAATTAACCACCACGATGTCTGCGTGTGGCTTCATCGTAAAGAGCGGAATATTCGCTGGCACTGCGCGCCCAGCTAAAATCCGTTTCCATCGCATTGCGCTGCATACGTCTGAAGGCAGGTTTTCGCGCGGCATACGTTTGCAGCGCCCACACCAGCGTGTTAAACAACGCATCCGCTTCTTCCCACTGGAACATAAAGCCTGTGCTGTAGGAACCATCACCGTTGTCGTAATTTTGTACAGTATCCGCCAGTCCGCCAGTTTCGCGCACAACAGGCAGTGAGCCGTAGCGCATGGCAATCATCTGTCCGACGCCGCATGGCTCAAAATGACTGGGCATCAAGAACAGGTCACTGCCAGCATAAATTTGCTGGGCGACAGCAGCATCAAAGCCAACGTATGCGTGCGCTTTCCAGCCGAAGTCAGCGCCTAGCTGGTAAAGCTGGCTATTGTAAATCTGCTCGCCTGAAC
>CAZBPB010000323.1:2008-3085 GCA_964493565.1 uncultured Pleurocapsa sp.
TGAACCTAGCCCAACAAACTGAACATCATAGCCAGCCAACAAATGTCGCAGCGCGGGAACTGCCAGATCGATCCCCTTTTGCCATACCAGCCGGGTGACCATGCCGATCAGCGGGACATCCTCACGCACATCCAGCCCCGCCGCGCGCTGCAAGGCGCTCTTGTTGAGCATACGTTTACGATCAAAATCTGTAATGCTGAAATTGGAGGTGAGCTGCGGATCGGTTTCAGGATTCCACACATCCAGATCAAGCCCGTTTAAGATGCCATATAAGTCGGGGATGCGCGTGCGCAGCAAGTCGTCTAAACCATATCCGGCATATGGATATTGAATTTCGATGGCATAACGGGGGCTAACGGTGGTGACGATATCTGAAAAGGCGATAGCCGTACCCAGCATATTGTCGGTCAGCCCGCGTAGTTCAAGTTCGGGATGCAGCCTTGCAGCGACACCGGCATCATATAGAAATCCGCCGGCATGATCGCCCTGATACGCCATATTGTGAATTGTCAGCAGCGTGCCTACGCCAGACCATTCGCTCCGCCAGCGCTGACCATCAACCAGAAATGGCACCAACCCGGTATGCCAGTCATTGGCGTGTAAAACATCCGCCATCCAGCCTGCTTGCTCGCGAAGCGCGTCAACTGCGGCGATGATTGCCTGACAAAAAAAGATGAAACGCGGACAGTCCCAATCCCACTGCGAATAGACCGTACCTTCCTCGCCAAAATACGGCCATGCCCGCAGAAAGTAGACAGGTACGCCATCATGTTCAGTGGCAAAAAGGTGGCAATCGCTGATTCCGGACTTGCGCGCAAGCTGAAATGAAAGCAAGTGCTCGATCTGCCAGCGTGCCGGATCTATCGAGCCATAAAACGGCATTAAAACGCGGGCATCTACTCCCCGCTGGCGCAGGGCTTTAGGTAGCGAACCAACAACATCCGCCAGACCGCCGACCTTTGCAAAGGGATCGACCTCGGCACTTACAAATAACACATTCATTACAACACTCTCCGGGAGGATGTACGGCGTACAGGACGAAGGCCGCCATCACGTCACGGTATGGCAGCAGGATAA
>CAZBPB010000323.1:3095-4805 GCA_964493565.1 uncultured Pleurocapsa sp.
TCAGCCAGAATAGGTTCGAAAATCACGGTAATCAATATCGCCAAACACCTTGTCCTGCTCCCAAAGTTCAGCAGCCAGATCATCATCCGGCGCACCTTTCTCAAGGCTGGAAGCAAGTTTATTAAACCGCTCCAGATGCTGACTAAAGCGTTGAATTGAGTACTCCCGCGCCTGCCCGGTTGTCACCAGAAACGGCCAATCAGAGCTTTCGAGGAGCAGCGCCTCGCGAGCCGCCTGCGCCAACACCAATGCTTCCTGCGGTGTGGGATCGGTAAATTCGTTGGCAAGATTTTCCATACGCGCTTCAGCTTCGTGAATTGGCACCCACATCCAGTGCGTATCGTTGTTATCCCACACAAAATGCGTGCCCCCGGCGCCCCACGAACTTTCAGGCAGATTCAAGACTTCTGCCGGCGGGTGCTGATTTACATGGCGCGAAGCGGTGGTCAGTTCAACATCACCTGAATCGGCAAGGTGGCGCAGCACTTTTCCAAGCCATTCCACCCCTTCAAACCACCAGTGACCGAAAAGTTCGGTGTCATAATTGGCTGCAACCAGACCATATTTGCCGGTTTCATTGGCATACGCGCGCAAATTATCGCCGACTAGATGCGCAAAATGCTCGGCATGTTGATCCACTTTGTATTCTGCCCAATCCGGGTGATACAGGTCTTTATGACCAAGATCAATGCCTGCGCCGGTGATTCGCCAGTATTGGATGCCGCTGCTTCCGGCTTTGCGGTGAAATTCCCGGTAATCAAAATCGCCGGGGTAGCCCCATTCGGCGCTCCACACCTGCTGACCCACAGCATTATTACGACCAATCACCGATACCCCGGAGTGATGCATTTCAGGATAATCAGTGGTATCGAACACATAGTAGGGCTGGAAGGTCGTAGCGCTGCGTTCAGGGATGTTGGCTGATTTCGTCGGCGGAATCACGTAGCGCCGCTTGATCACACCGTATGGTCCAATAATATCGCCACCGGCTACGCCCACTGGCTGCCCACCGGTGATAGTGTGTGTTTCGCTGAAGAAAACCTTTAGCCCATTTTCCCCCAGGAAATGTTCGATTCCGGGACGCATCCGCCCGGTTTCAGTCATGTAGGCAGGGCGATAGGCACATTCAGGCAGCCAGATGCCCGTAGGCTTACGTCCAAAAAAGCGTTCGTAACTGCGCACGCCAGTTCGAAGCTGGGCATTGATAGTGCTGTCGTTTCCCATCAAAGGCAGATAGCCGTGTGTCGCCGCGCAAGTGGTGATCTCAATCAACCCTTCATCCTGCAGTTGTTTGAGCGCGCCAAGAATGTCTCTTTGAAAACGAATATCAAAAGCATTTTTGACGCGCTCAAAAATACCTAAGTACCATTCGGCAAGAAAAATGAGTTGTTCGTTTACAGGGTCTTCCTGCGAGAAAAGTTCAATGTCTTCTTTAGCCGCTGTAATGCGGTCATCCATATATTGATCAAAGTGATCTTTTACATCCGCGTCAGCAAGCTGTTCGGCAAGAATTGGCGTGACGCCAATGGTGATACGGAATGGAACACCATCTTCATGCAAATCGTACAGCGTTTCCAGAAGCGGGATATAAGTTTCCATCGCCGCTTCATGCAGCCATTCTTCGCCATGTGGCCAGCGCCCAGCTTTACGCGCGTAGGGCAAATGACTGTGAAGTACAAATGTAAACGCACCAATTGCAGCCACCTAAAC
>CAZBPB010000324.1:0-366 GCA_964493565.1 uncultured Pleurocapsa sp.
CTAAGGACATTGTGAAGCTACTGCGCGATGATCATCCGGCAGCGCTGGAATCAGTGATCCGCCAGCCCGCGTATATCGTTGAAACGGAAATCATTGATCGCATACTGGATCAGTTTCGCGAAACCGGCGTTCACATCGCGATTGTAATTGACGAATACGGGCAGACCGCAGGCATGGTCACAATGCAAGATTTGCTGGAAGAACTGGTAGGCAGCATTCGCGATGAGACCGACGTTCCCGATCCTGACGAAATTGCCCAACGCGACGATGGTTCATGGCTGATCAGCGGCATGACCCCGTTCGACAAAGTACAGGACGAAACCGGCTTACCACTGCCGCCGGAACTCGACAACATGGATTTCAACA
>CAZBPB010000324.1:376-658 GCA_964493565.1 uncultured Pleurocapsa sp.
CTAAGCCGCATCCCCACCGTTGGCGACAGCTGAGAAACCGGCGGCTACAAAATCGAGGTGATGGATATGGACGAGCGCCGCATTGATAAAGTATTGATCACCCGAATTGAGCCGGATGATGCCGGCGAAGAAGCCCGAACGCAGGGAAGAAGCAGCCGCGCAAGCGATCAGCCAGACGACGGAAGCGGCAGGGCTTAATACTTCGCGCCGCCGCCTACGTTGTTACGCCGGCACAGTAAGGTATCGTCATTCGCCTTCAGACAATTCAAGCACGTAATCGCC
>CAZBPB010000324.1:668-4798 GCA_964493565.1 uncultured Pleurocapsa sp.
GAGGATGATACGATAGTCTCCATCTGAAGGCAGCACGATGCCTTGAAGCGCGGGATCGCGGCTAAACGAGTCGTCATCGAAGGCAATTTCGAGGCCAGCAGGGCTTAAAAGTTGCAGAGTGGCATCGAACTGGCTGCTGGTTGCACTGATCCAGACCACATCACCTGTTTCACCGGCAAAGATAAATGATTGCTGGCACTGGTTGAGAGATTCTGAAATCCGCTGCCCGTATTCTATCTGGCGGGGAACTTTCAACTCGGCAGCATACAGGCTTAGTTCGTAATTTCCGCTGTCACCACCGAAACCGTCTACCTGAATGGTATAGCTTCCAGAAATAGGCAGTGAATAGCACTCGATGAGTGAATTAAGCCCGTCGCCACCATCATCGTCGCTGATCAACTCAGTGCCGTCAGGCGAAATCAGGCGCACCAGCGGATCGTAATCATCTTCACCCTCAGCGCGACTCAGCGCAATCGTTACGCCTGCGCCAGCCTGTCCTTCAAATATCCAGCGGTTTACGCCGAAAAAGCTGTTTTCACCTGTAACCGTTGAGCCAATTTCGATCACCGATGGCTGCCCGATATTCAAATTCAGGTCAATCTCATCGAGAGCAAAGAAGACGCCCCCTGCAAGCGCCGCAAGCACAACGACGATCCATACGCTGCAGCCGCACCCGCAAGGAAGGCGGCATCCGCCTACATGTTGAATTGGATCTGAGGTTGAGTTCATAACTGCTGGTTAAAACCCCTCTGTTGCTTCGTTTAGGCGGGTTAATTCATCGTCTGTGAGCAGCAGATCCGGCGCGCCGGTCAGTTCGGCAAGCTGTTCAACGGTACGCGCGCCGATGATCGGTGAGCTGATCGAAGGCCGCGCTAACAGCCATGCCAGTGCCACATGCGCCATCGGCTGTTCATGTTCAGCAGCGACTTGCCGAACCACATCCAATACATCAAAGACTCTATCGTTTTTGATCAGCTTGAGTATCAGGCCGCTTTCGCTGCGGGCAGAGTCTGGAGTGCGCTGTTCGCGTGAATACTTACCGGTTAAAAAGCCTGCTGCCAGCGGGCTATACGGAATAACCGCAATTCCCTGATCAAGGCACATCGCTTCCTGTTCGCGCTCAAATTCATCACGATGCAGCAAACTGTAATGAGGCTGCGAGCAAACAAAAGGCACATAGCCATATTGATCGCATATCCACTGCGCCTTCACGGTTTGCCATGCCGGGTAATTGCTATAGCCGATGTAGCGCACCTTGCCTTGCCGCACCAGAATATCCATCGCCGAAAGCGTCTCGTCAAGCGGAGTTTCGGGGTCAGGCGCGTGCAGTTGATACAGATCAATGTAATCGGTGTTCAGGCGGCGCAGGCTGTCATCTACCGCCCGCAGAATATGCGTGCGGCTCAAACCTTCGCCATTCGGCCCTGCCCACATTCTGCCGCGCACTTTAGTTGCCACTACGATATTGTCACGGTCACGAGTCTTGAACCATTCGCCAATGATAGTTTCAGATTCGCCGCCGCTGTTGTTCCCGACCCAGCGTGAATAAACATCAGCGGTGTCAAAAAAATTGATCCCTGCGCCTACAGCCGTATCCATGATCTTAAACGATGTTTTCTGATCCGCCGACCAGCCGAAATTCATCGTACCAAGACAGAGCGCGCTTACTTTTAAGCCCGTGCGTCCTAAACGTCTGTAGTGCATCAGCCTGCTTCCTATTTCACTTACGGAAAGAATCAGTTGGATTATAACAAGCGTAATTTGCACAAAGACATATAATCAAGAAATAACACTTATATAATATTGGACGCGCAGGGGAGAACAGCATGGATGCCGGGCAAAATTGGGTTGATCTGGGTGATGTCGAAACGCTGAAGCAAAAGCCGCTTCGCCAGATTAGCGTTGGCAGAACCCGTCTCGCTCTGAGCTATAAAGATGGAGTGTTTGGCATCATTTCCGGCGTATGCAATCACATGGCCGGGCCATTGGGCGACGGCACATTTGATGGCGAATACGTAACCTGCCCCTGGCATCATTACAAGTATCACCGGGTCACAGGTGAAGGCGAACCGGGTTATGAGTCGGATCGCGTGCCGCGTTACGAATTTAAGCAGGAAGATGGGCGGCTGTATGTGAATTTACAGGCCGTAACCAGCCGTACCAAACCGCCGCACGACCCGCATCCCCTCACCCGCCCGATTGTTCGCGCACAGGGGCCAGTACGTTTACTGGGCATTTCCACCACCGCAATGGACGTGAATTATCCCCGTTATTCGACATCAGAAGCGCTGCTAGACATCGCGCTGGAACATGCCCTATCAATGGGCGCGGAAACGAAACTGATCAAAATAAACGATCTGAAGTTTCGCAATTGCGAGGGCTACTACTCTAAGAGCGCCCATGCCTGCACATGGCCGTGTTCGATCACCGAAATGGACAAAAAAGACGAGATGCAGGTGGTGTACGAGGCGCTGATTCACTGGTGTGACGCGGTGATCGTCTCCACCCCGATCCGCTGGGGCAGCGCCAGTTCCCTGTATTTCAAAATGATCGAACGCATGAACTGCATCCAGAATCAGGTCACGATTCGCAACAACGTGCTGATTCGCAACAAAGTGGCTGCTTTCATCATCACCGGCGGTCAGGACAACATTCAAGCTGTTGCCGGGCATATGCTCATGTTCTTCAACGAACTCGGCTTTGAAACCCCGCAGTTCCCGTTCATTGCCCACAGCCGCGGCTGGGATGCTGAAGATATGGAAAATAACATCAAAATGGTGCAGACCGACACCGACCTGCACGACGGCGCGCGCGAATTAGCGGCGCGTTCCATTGATAAGGCGCAAGCGTTGATCCAATCGGCAGCGCCAGCCAAGATCGAGCGCGGTGGCCGCAAAGCACACAAATCGGGATCGTTAGCGGAAGAACAGACACGATAACAGCCTTTGTGATGATTTTGTGACGCCGCTGCTTCATGATGGCATAAGCATTTAGCGTTCGCTTATAGCAGGCTGCAAGCATATGAATAATCATCGCCAGCGCAAACCGAATCCTGAAGCAGCGAAAGATCGCGGCGAAAGAAATTTATCGCCCTTCGCGCCTTCAGCCGCGCCGTTCATGAAACTGCAAAGAACCATCGGCAACCACGCTTTGCAGCGAATGTTGGTTGTTGAGACAAGCTCACGGGCAATCCAGCGGGATCACAATGAAAACGCAAAGCCGGCAGATAATCAAAAGAGTCGGTTTATGGCGCTGCTGACCGTCACCATAGATGGAAAGAAACTAAAAGGTACCAGCAAGATCAGCGGTCATGAAGAAGCAATCGAATTATTAAACTTGTCGCGTGGTACGGGCATGCCTAATAATCAACATCGCGAAGAGGAAACGCCGCAATATGAGTATCTTGATTTGATAAAAAATATTGATGGTACGAGTACGGCGATTCTTGATGCGGCGGCTAAAGGTACGCCAATCACGTTCAAACTGGTCGTTGGCAAGGTAGACAACGAGGGCAAGTTCACCTCATCAATCACAATTGAGTCTGACGACGCGATTTTTTCTTCATACAATTCCAGCTCAGGCGGGGGCGACGCCACTATAGAATCTTTCAGCATCTCCTACAGGCCGCCGAAGAAAGAAAAGTGAAGCTGTTTTATCAGGCATCGCACCAAAAATCTGCAACCACTTAATACAAACTACGCCTGCGCGAGATCCTGAGGCCGCAGCGGGCGCGTGGGCGGCGGAAAGAACCAGCTTTCAAACTGGGATGCCAGCGCGGTGCGCTCAGATGAAGGTAAAAACGCGGCGCGAGATGCTAGAATTTGCATCCGTTTGATGTCGTTCAAGGTCAGCGAGGTTGCGTCAAGCACCCGCGCAAACTCATCGCTTAGGGTGATGCCGCTGATCAACGGATCATCGGTGTTGATGGTGGTGCGTACCCCTGCCGTATACAGCTTTTCCAGCGGGTGATCTTTTAGCGAAGCAACAGCGCCGCTGTCTACATTGCTGGACGGGCACACTTCCAGCACAATACCGCGTTCAACCAGCAGTTGAACCAGATCAGCATCTTCAATCGTGCGAATGCCGTGACCGATGCGATCCGCGTCGAGCGCCTCGACCGCCTCGCGCAC
>CAZBPB010000325.1:0-4793 GCA_964493565.1 uncultured Pleurocapsa sp.
GGTGAGGTTATCATCAGGCATTATCCTCGAAAGTCCCCACTCCCTGTAACCATGGAGCATCTCCTTGAGTGCGTATCAATGATTACAATATAGGATACGACATCGGTTCTATCGCTTGAGGTTTGCGGCTGTTTTGCCGCGTATATCTGGCTCACGCTATAATCTGCGGCATCGTTACTTAAGAATGAGATTATTGGAGAAGCGTTTATGGATGCGGTGCGGGCTGCAAACGGCTTGTCTTTTGAACTTAGTGATGACCAGTTACAGCTTCAAAAACTGGCACGAGATTTTGCAGCGAAAGAGATTATTCCTAAAGCTGAGCATTTTGATCGCACGGCGGAATTTCCGATAGATATCATCAACAAAGGGCGGGCAATCGGGCTTGTAAATTTGAATATTCCGCTGGATTACGGCGGCCCCGGCGCGACGGTACTGGAAGAGTGTATTGTTGCCGAAGAGCTGGCTTATGGCTGTTCCGGCATTAGCACCGCCATGAGCGTGAACAACCTGTCATCGCTACCGATCATGCTGGGCGGTACGGACGCGCAAAAAGATTACTGGCTGGGCGAGCGGATGGTCGGAAAGGGAGATCTGGCTGCCTACTGCGTGACCGAACCGGGCGCTGGTTCAAACGTGGCAGGTATGCAAACCCGCGCCGAATGGGTGAACGGGCATTACGTGATCAACGGTTCAAAAATTTTCATCAGCAACGTGAATTATTCCAGCTTCTATACGGTTTTCGCGGTGACGGATCCCGCCAAAAAGCACAAGGGGATTTCCTGCTTCATCGTTGAACGCGATACGCCGGGCATCAAGGTGAGTAAGCATTTTGACAAGCTTGGACAGCGCGCGGCTGATACCGCGGAGATCGTGTTTGAGAACGTTGAAGTTTCCGCCGACAACCGCATTGGCGATGAGGGCATGGGTTTCATGCTGGCGATGAGTGTATTTGATCACAGCCGACCCGGCGTGGCGGCCGGAGCGGTTGGCGTTGCCCGGCGCGCGCTGGAAGAATCGGTCAAGTACTCGAAAGAACGCGAAACCTTTGGTCAGCCGCTGTGGCAGCATCAGGCTATCGGACACAAGATCGCGAATATGGCGATCAATATTGAAGCGGCGCGGCTGCTGGTTTATCAGTCGGCGTGGGCGGTTGATAACGGTATTTCTAACCCGAAGATTGTAGCGGCGGCAAAAGCTTTTGCCGCGGATATGGCGATGCAAGTCACGATAGACGCTGTGCAGGTATTCGGCGGCTATGGCTATATGCGCGAATACCCGGTTGAAAAGCTGATGCGTGATATAAAAGTGTTTCAGATTTATGAAGGCACGAGCGAAATTCAACGCAATATCATCGTTCGCGAGTTGTTCAGATAAAGTTTGCAGGATTATGCAAGCGCGACGGCAAAACGCACCTTGTGTTTCATATCCTGCTGATATCAGGTATTTCTCATTCTGAGAGAGAATGGCAGGGTTGAAGGCGAACATGGCACAAACTAATGATGTGCTGATAATAGGCGCGGGGCTGGCTGGCTTGACGGCTGCGCGCGTATTGCAGGATGCAGGCAAGCGGGTGGTGCTGCTGGATAAAAGCAGGCGTGTTGGTGGCCGGTTGGCGACCCGGCGTATTGGCGAGGGCAAGGCCGATACCGGCGCGCAGTTCTTTACCGTTCATGACCCGGAATTTCAGGAAGTAGTGAACCGATGGTTGGAAACAGGCAATGTATTTGAGTGGTCGCGTGGTTGGAGCGACGGCAGTTTTTTAGAAACGCGCGATGGTTTTCCCCGTTACGCTAGCAAAGAAGGCATGAACGCACTGGCGAAACATCTTGCCGCCGGCCTTGATGTACGGGTCAATACGGAAGCGGCTACCATTCAACGGCTAGGCGATGGCTGGATGGTGATGGATACGAGCAGCGCGATGTTTGAGGCGAAGGCACTCATATTAGCCGCGCCGGTGCCGCAAAGCCTGAGGCTGATTGACGCGGGGCAGCTGCGCCTTGATCCGGCTGTACGCGAACCACTGGAGAATATTAGTTACGAAATTTGCGTCACCGCCCTGCTGGAAGTAGACGGTGACGTGGCGCTGCCTGCTCCGGGTGCGATGCAGCGCCCACATGCGAACCTGTCATGGATCGCAGATAACCAGCGTAAGGGGATTTCCAGGACGCGGTTGATCACGATTCAGATGAGTGGTAACTACAGCCGGGCACTGTGGTCGCTTAAAGATGATGCTATTCTTGGCAAATTACGCGTAGACTTAGAGCCGCTGATGGGTGGCGACTCGTGGACAATCCTTGATGCACAAATCAAACGCTGGCGATACTCACGACCACTGAACCCACTGAACGCAGATTATCTGCTTACCGAAGTGGCAAATGATTCCGGCTCTGGAGAAACACGCCCGCTGCTGTTTATTGGTGATGCTTTTAACGCGGCGAAAGTTGAGGGGGCGTTTCTCTCTGGCTTGCGCGGCGGAAGGGCATTGGCGGAGAGGTTACGTTAAGGCCTAAAAATACGGCGATGCGCAGCGCGTTTAGATTTATTGCCGCGCATCGCTTCTTCTCATTAGCGAGTGCCGCTTCACTATCTTTAACTTACCGTCGCGTTGGTGAACATCTTTTTGAACGCTTCGCCGGCGGTTGCCTTCTTCAGATAAGCGATGTTATCCCCGCTAAATGGCTTTGGCACCAGTTTGAAATAAGTGATCAGCGCATTTTCCTGTACAACGTTCGGCTCTTTAAGCAGTTCCAGCAGGGTAGTATTTACCGGTGAACCGGGCAGGAAGGTCTGCATCAGGATGACCGGTGGCTTGAGCAGCCAGGTTGGGGCAGGGAAAAGAGCGCGTTTCGCGTCCATTGCTTTCAGGATGCGTTTTTCGATTTCTTCAATCGTCAAGACTTCGGGGCCGCCAAGTTCAAATTCTCTGGTGATGGTGCGTTCGTCTTCCAACGAGCGAGTGATCGATTCAGTTACATCATCTATAGAAACCGGCTGGAATTGTGCTTTGCCGCCGCCAATATTCGGGAAGATAAGCGGTGTAAGCCTGACCAGACGGGCGATGGAATTGAAGAACTCGTCCTGCGTACCGAAGATAGCCGAAGGTTTTATCGCCGTCCATTCAAGTTTTGAGGAAGCTACGTATCCTTGCGCGCGGCCTTTGCTGCGTAAAAAACGTGAAAAATGATCTGAACGGGCGCCGTTCTGGCTAACGTTGATGAAGCGGCGCACACCTTCAGACTCGGCGGCGTCAACGATATTGATCGTGCCCTGATAGTTGATCTCATCATAGGTGGCGCTGCCATGTTCCATCGGCACAGCGACGGTATGCACAATGGCGGTGACATCTTTCATCAGGCGGGGCAGCTTATCGCGGTCGGTAATATCTGCCTGAACGATCTCGATTTTTGAGCCGAGATCGCCAAGTCTGATCTTCGCCTTTTCCAGATCGTGCACCATAGCGCGAACCGGTTTTCGCACTGTATTATTGCCTACAAAACCGGCAGCGCCGGTCACAAGTATTGCCATGCCCTGTCCTCCAAAGATGTGGTGGGCGACTCTATCAGATGATTTTAACCAGCCGCGATGAAAGTGGCATTAGCAATCGCCGGATTGCTTTCAGAATTGTACCGTTATCGCACACGAATAGTGCTTAACGTCAGGTAGTCGCTGTCGCCAGCAGGTAGACGTTGGTTCGGCGGGTCAAGCCGGTAGAGGCCGACAATTAGTGTGTAGTCCCCTGCAGGGAGCGAATCTGGCAGTAGCAGAGCATGATTATCGGTGATGATCTCTCCCGGCTGCCAGATGGTGGTGGGCTGCAAGCCACCGCCCGGCTCGCCATCATGTTGAGATTGCAAGACCCCGTTTGAGTCTAACAGCTGGGCGAACACCTTGTAACGATCCTCAAGCGGCTGGTCGGGTTGCCACTGAAGCTGGATTTGCAGAGCATCGCCAGGAGAGAGGATTTCGCTGTTTAAGGCATAGCCTAACAGCGTGATCGCTTCGCCAAACTGCGCGCCACTTTCGCGCTCAACAGTGAATGGTTGGGGCATGACGTAACGCGACAGCCGCACATCACCAAACCATTGGTCGCTTGCTGAAAAGGCAAGGCTATCCAGCGTGCTTTCGACAATGCGCTGCGGATCGCGCTCAGTTTCACCCCAGAAGACCACAAAGGCACGATCATGATTGGCGATGATGTCTTCAACGGCCTGCCGCGTTTGCGGGTTATCACCGCCTAAACCGACCGGAAGCAGATAGACAGGCGCCTGACCACGGTAGTAGTAGCTGAATACTTCGGACTGATTCGGCGCATTCAGAATGATGGCATCTCCCTGGCGTAAAGCTGCGTTGATGGTTTGCACAATGCCGCGATAATCGGCGCGCTGCAGCGATAGGTCGGAATACAGCGCGGGTAGGCGGGTGGCAAGGGCGAAAGTCAACCAGACAGCAGCCATGAGCGCGGTGGTGCGGGCAACCAGTCGCAAGTTTGCCTGTCGCTGTGGTGAACGCGCGCGGGTCGTTTCAGCCAAATGCCAGAGCGCGACTAACCCGCCAGCGAGCCAGAGCGCCATACCGGGTTCGGCGGGCAACATGAACTTGTAATTTTGCGGCCTCGCTAGCTGCAATAGTAGGAATAGTGCCAGCGGCAGCGATGTCCACAGCGGCGCGGTGAGGATTCGCGGGCGTTCGGGCGAACGGGCGGGGCGAGCAAAAAAGGCGAATGCCAGCAAGATGAGAGGGATAGCGATTGCCATACTGCCGCTGCAGGCCCAGCATATACCCAAGCACACCCG
>CAZBPB010000326.1:0-4791 GCA_964493565.1 uncultured Pleurocapsa sp.
CCAAAAACGCGCACGTTGATTGCGCCATGTCTATCTGCCAGCCGCAAAATTTCGTCACGATATTCTTCCAGTACCTCGTGGATGCCTAATCCTTCTGATAGATGATCCATGCGCATTTACCCTTAAAATATCTTCATTTCATCCCGCTTACTGCGTATTCGACACTATACGGGCTACCTACCCGCTTTGAGGCACCCAGAATTTCGATCCCGACTACATTACCTTCCTGATCATAGTCAATAATCACGCCTGGCTTTTCCTCATCACTTTCCTCGACAGGCGCATCCCGCAGAATGATCTGCATAACATCCATTTGAGCGTCATAAGTTACTTTCATGACTTGCTCCAATATTTCTCAATTTTGCTGGTGCGGTATACCGTGATGATGACAAATGGGTCATCCCGCTCAATGACAAGCCTTATTTTCAAAATTGATAATCAACTGATAAATCATTCTACCAAATTCAGCATTAAGTATTTGATCTGGATCGGCAAAAACTTGCGCGACGATCTCGTCAGAAACTCCACGTCGCTCCATTTCCCATAGAGCATGAGAAGATATTCGATACTTCAAGCCATTTAAGCCTAATCCCCTGCCGTTGGCTGTTGGCGGCGTTCGCGAATGGCAGCGATCATCTCTTCAATGCTGGTGAACTTCAGGCGAGGTCGTCCCAACGCCGTGCCGCGCGCCACTTCTTCAGCGTCTAACGCCTGCCAGTCTGCATAGGTCACGTAATCTACAGCGCGGTTTTCTAGCAGCGCCTCTACCGCTTCGGGATGCGGATTGGCGGGATGCCAGCTTATGCCTGCGTTCACGTCTTTGAGCAAATTCGCCGCCGTCTCAACCGAGTCTGGCTTGTTGGTGCCGATGATGCCGGTTGGCCCGCGCTTGATCCAGCCAGCCGCATACTCGCCAATGACGGGGTGCAAGTCGCCATTGCCTATAATCACGCGCCCGGCAACATTGGGAATGACTCCATTACGTTCATCAAAGGGTACGCCGGGTAAGCCTATACCCTTATAACCAATCGAGCGGAACACCAGTTCTACCGGCAAAATCTCGGTTTCGCCTGTTGGCTTTGGCCTCAGCGAGCCATCCTCAGACCTCACCAGATGGTTTTTGACGATCTCAATCGCTTCCACTCGATCTGTACCAATCAAGCGCACAGGCGAAACCAGAAAGCGCATCACTATTTTGCGCGGCTTGCCTTCCGGCGCATGCGCGGCATAGCGGCGAATCGCCTCCACGTTGGCAATCGCGGTGCGGTCGCCACCCGGCTTTATCATCCCGGCACTGATCGGGTCAATCTCAGCATCCTGCGGCGAGACGATCACCTCTGCTGCTGCCAGTTCGCCCAATTCTTTGATTTCAGGCGCTGTATAGGCGGCTTGCGCCGGGCCGCGCCGACCTAGAACATACACGGTTTCAATCTGGCTTTCGCTTAACGCCTCCAGCGCATAGTCGGCTATATCGGTGCTGCTCAGTTCTTCGGACGTGCGTTCCAGAATACGGGCAACATCCATCGCCACGTTGCCGTTGCCGATCACCGCGGCTGCCTTCGCTGAGAGATCAAACGTACAGTCGCGATAATCAGGATGACCGTTGTACCATGCCACAAACTCGGTGGCGGCATGGCTTCCGGGCAGGTCTTCGCCGGGGATATTCAGCCGCCGGTCACTTTGCGCGCCGGTGGCATAGATCACGGCATGAAAATAATTCGGGAGGTCATCATGAACGATATCGCGCCCAAATTCAACGTTGCCGTAGTAGCGAAACTTCGGGTTCGCAGCGATCCGGTCATACACTTTTGTGACCGACTTAATTTTTTGATGATCGGGGGCAACGCCGCCGCGCACTAAACCGTAAGGTGTGGGCAAACGTTCGAACATGGAAACAGCAGCGCCTGACTTTAGCAGATGCTCTGCCGCGTAAAATGCGGCTGGCCCTGCCCCGATGACAGCGACGTGGACTTCAGCCATCGTAATTTGTACATCCCTTCACAATTCATACAGGCATAGTATAGCACGTTTGCCCGTCTGATTATTCGGGAGAGTTACCTAAAATTGCGGGGTATTCTCTCACAAAAACATCTGTCTAATGGAATCGTTGTTAGATCAATAGAACCGGCGTTGTTGTAGGGGCGCGTTACGCTGCGCCCCGGAGCAATACGTGAGGTTTTTACCTCGCCTGCGCCACCGGCTTTAGCGCAAATTCAGCCGCAATCTGGGCGATCCAGCCGGTCAAACGCGGCGTGTTCAGGTGGGATTGATTGCTATCATCAATGCCCAACCCCATAAACTTACCGTCCTCGAACGCCAGCGATTCGCTAAATTCGTAATCTCCGTCATACCAGTAACCGACCAGCCTCGCCCCGCGCTCGATCAGCTTCTTGCCGAGGATACCAACCGCATCCAGAAAATTATCGGGATAGCCGTATTGATCGCCCACACCGAAAATGGCAACGGTGATGCCGGTGAAATCGAGCGAATCTAGCTGCGGGAACAGAATTTCCCAGTCATCCTGAAGCTGACCGATATTCCATGTAGGGATACCTAAGATCAGGTTGTGGTGTTTTAACAGATCTCCTGCGTCTTTCAGCTTGCCGATGTTTACCGGTACCAGCGGCTCAAAACCCGCTTTCTCCCATAATTCCGCAAGTTCGTCAGCCACATATTCGGTGATGCCAGAGCTGCTGCCGTAATACAGACCAACGCCGCCAGAGTCTGCCGCAGGTTCAAGATCGCGGGAGGTTTCAAACGCTGGTTCGCGTTCAAACTGCTCCAGTATCCACGCCTTCGCAGACTCAAAATCGGTGAACCCGCTGCCGGGAATGCCCCAGTTGTATTGGGCGTACACATCGGTTTGCTGCACCGCGCGCGCCCAGCCCTCATCCGAGCCGCCAAAATAAAGTTCCTTCCATTCGGCGGGCATCACCCGCGCAAAACCAACATTTTGCCGCGCGGTGGTGTCGCGATGCTGCCGCCGGAAATCGTTGACCAGACGATCATTTTCGGATTCGTGCTGGCGATCTTCGTCCTCTTGATCGGGGTGGTGCTCGTGTGGCTCATCCACCATGATGATGCCGAATCGCTCGCCTTTATCCAACCGCGCAACCCAATGTTCGCCCATCTGGCGGTAATCATCCGGCGTCCAGTGCCTATCGCCGGTATAAATGATCAAATAGCGCGGATTGCTTTCGTCAAAATGGATCATCTAATGCTTGCTCCCTGTAATTTTTGCGTTCAAGGCTGCGCCAATCCTACAGGCGAGCCGCCAGCTATTCCACGCCTCCAGTTAAGGGGGAAGCAAAAGCCATGACAACTTATTTCTCAACAGTTGTGACGGATAATCTGCTACCCACGTTAACTTTATCTCCGGACGCCTGCGATACATTGCGCGAGCCTCCACCTGATTCCGCCCGGCTTGACCAAACCTGTCCGGACATTTGTTGCATGCCATAGATTTGTGAGGAATAATTCATGCTAATCGCGCCGATCTTCCAATCCTGTTGGTTGAAAGGAGTCGCCCTACCTAAAGTTTTGCGGCGTGAAACATTTCGATGAAATGCACTTAGAGGGAAATTACCATGCTTAATAGAAAGACACTGTTCGCTGTACTCCTAGCTGTTATGCTCATGGTCGTGGGCGCTGTTGGTGCTCAGGATACCGTTCCCGTTGTCTCGTTCATGACCACCTTTGGTGGCTCGGAGCTTGACGGCCTGCGTAACTCACTCGATGCCTTCACGGCTGAGACCGGCATTCAGGTCATCGTCGAAAGCAACCGCCAGTTAGTGCCTATCCTGCGTACCCGCCTTGCCGGCGGCAGCCCGCCCGATTTGGCGCTGATTCCTCAGCCCGGCTTGCTGGCTGAATTTGCCCGCGCTGGCTACCTGATCCCGCTGGTCAATGAAGATGGCAGCGCTGGTCTGATCGATCCTGCTGTGCTGACCGACAACTACGCTCAGGGCATTATTGATCTCGGCAACGTTGATGGTACTCAATATGGTATTCTGGCAAAAGCCAATTCCAAGAGCACCGTGTGGTATCGTCCCGCCTCATTTGCCGAACTTGGCGTAGAAGCCCCGACCACCTGGGATGAACTGATCGCTGTTCAGCAGGCGTACCTTGATGCCGGCCAGACCCCCTGGAGCATTGGCGCAGCCGATAGCTGGACGCTGACCGACTGGTTCGAGAACATTTATGTTCGCCAGAACGGCCCCGAAGCCTATCAGCAGTTGTTCGTGACCCACGAAATTCCCTGGACTGACGCAAGCGTAACCGCCGCGCTGGATGCCTTCCGTCAAATCGTCTCTCCGGCAGACTCCAATCTGGCCGGTGGTGTGGATGGCACGCTCTCCACCGATTTCATTACCGCCGCGAATATGGTTTTCCGCCCCGATCCTGAAGCCGCAATGTATTACGAAGGTGGCTTCATGGGTGGCATCATCGCCTCCAACTTCCCGGATCTAGTTCCGGTGGACGACTTCAACGCCTTCCTGTTCCCCGCATTCAGCGAAGAACAGGGCGCCCCGGTCGTCGGTGGTGGTGACCTGCTGGCAGCATTCACGGATCGCCCCGAGGTTGCCGCATTGGTTGAGTGGATGGCCGGCGCCGAAGGCAACACCCTTTGGGCAGGCGCGCCAACCGGCGCAGTGGTTTCCCCGAACATCAACGTTGACCTGAGCGTGTACAGCCCGGTTGCCGCCATTGACGCCGACCAGGTTGCCAACGCCAGCGCCTTCGTGTTTGACGGTTCGGATCTGATGCCGAGCGCGGTCTCCGAAGCCTTCG
>CAZBPB010000327.1:0-4789 GCA_964493565.1 uncultured Pleurocapsa sp.
CAGCTTTTCTATACCACTCATTCAAGCCGTTTTGTAGATATTGAACACTTTGACGAAATTTGTCTGATTGAGCGCAAGGTTGATGAAGAGGGGCATTTGTGTACCCATCTTCGCAAGGTATCCGTACCGGAATTTATTGCAATTCGCCAGCAACTTTTTCCTCAAGTAACGTTCACTGTTGAGAGCATCCGTGAGCGGTATCACAACTTGTGCAGTCTTGAACATTCGGAGGCATTCTTTGCGCGGACAATCATCCTGGTTGAGGGTGAAACCGAAGAATATACCCTCCCTATATACGCCTCGGCACTCGATTACGATTTTGATGCTCATGGCGTATCGGTAGTGAGTGCTTACGGTAAAACGAACCTTGATCAGCTATACCAGCTTTATCAAGCTTTTGGCATTCCCATCTATCTGATATTCGATAGTGATCGTGGCACAAGCGACAAGAATAATCTGAACTACAACGAGATACTGTTACGGATGCTTGGTGAGCCTGTAGAGCGTGAACCGTCAGGCAGGGTGAAAGCTGGATACGCAATTTCAGACAGGGATTTTGAAGCCGAAATTAAGGCGAACATCGGGGAAGAACTCTACGAGTCTTTAGCCTCACAAGCGACTGAACAGTTAGGTAGAATAGGCAAAGGCATTCAAGCACGCTTCATTGCCAACCAACTTGTGAAACAAGACAAGATCCCGGATTATGTACGCCAGATCGTGGATAAAGTGCGAAGGCTTGGCACTGATGAGCAACCCGATTCTTGGGATGACATCCCGTTTTAGAAGCAGACTATCTCAGGCAAGGTATAATCAGAATATACTTTGACCATGAATTGAAGGAAGTTCCATGACCCAACGCAAAACAGACCGCGTAGAAACCCAATCGGCGCACCCACTGGATGAGCGCCTTGAACACTTGAAACAACTCTATCCCGAAGCAGTGACCAAGGACGGCATCGACTTTGACGCACTGCGGAATTTGCTTGGCATCGAGTTCCCCCAGAAGGAACGCTACCAGTTCACATGGGCAGGTAAGCAAGAAGCGTTGTTGAGCTTACAGAAGCGCAGTAAAGGTACGCTGAAACCTGTGCCAGAAGAATCGGTGAATTGGGATAGCACCGGACATCTCTTCATTGAAGGCGATAACCTTGAGGTTCTCAAACTGCTTTACAAGTCCTATTTTGGGCGTGTAAAGATGATTTACATTGACCCGCCGTATAACACGGGTGGAGATTTTGTATACCCAGACAACTATGCTGATCCACTTGGCGAGTATCTTCGTATAACGGCTCAAGTCGATGAACAAGGCAACCGTCAAACATCGCGCCAAGAACTGAATGGACGCAAACACTCTGCATGGTTAAGCATGATGTATCCCCGTCTTTTCGTTGCGCGACAGTTACTGCGAGATGATGGAGTAATTTTTGTCAGTATTGATGATAATGAAGTTCATAACTTGCGCTTCATACTCAACGAGATATTTGGCGAAGAAAATTTCATTGACTGCATTATTTGGAAGAAAAGATATGGTGGTGGCGCAAAGGAGAAACACCTTGTAAGCCTTCATGAATATGTTTTGTTTTACGCTAAAAATATTGAATATGTAGATCCAATATTTATTCCCACTGCTGAAGAAAAAATAGATCGTTACTACAAGCAGCAAGACGATAACTTTGAGGTACGTGGGCCATATCGTACCCACCCTCTTGAAGCTACGAAAAGCATGGGAGATCGTCCAAATCTTGTATTCCCCATTCCCGCACCAGATGGAACACAAGTTTTGCCTAAGCGTCAGTGGTTATGGGGAAAAGAACGTACCTTTGAGGCACTTGAGCGAGGTGAACTTGAGTTTATCAGGTCAAATGATGGATGGACTGTCCATACTAAACAGTACCTTCGTGATGAAAACGGCACAGTTCGTTCAAGTAAAGCATTCTCAATAATAGATGATGTGTACACACAACATGGAACCAATGAAATACTTGATCTTTTTGGTGATGCTCAAGTATTCCCGTTTCCAAAACCCGTAGAGTTCATCAAGAAACTCATCAATATAGGGACTGAAACGAACGGTGAAGACGTAGTTATGGACTTCTTTTCTGGTTCAGCTTCAACCGCCCACGCAGTTTTAAGCGCGAATCACGATGATGGAGGTAATCGAGAGTTTGTACTTGTTCAACTACCCGAATTAACTGATAACGCTTCATTTTCAACAATCGCTGACATTGGCAAAGAACGTATCCGCCGTGTTATTCAGCGCATGGTCGATGAAAGAAACGGCAAACTCGAAGGCTTTGAGCAACACCCCGATGAAGATTTAGGCTTCCGTGTGTTCAAGCTGGATAGTTCCGCAATGCGCCAGTGGGAGGACATGCCCGCCAGCACCACCACACCGGAAGAATACGCCCGTCAGCTAGAGATGTTCGTCAAAGACCCACTTCTTGAGGGTTGGACGATTGATGATGTGATTGCCGAAGTTGCCATCAAGGAAACAGGTTTCAGCCTGAGCTATCGCGTGGAGCAGGTTGCCGAAGTCACAGAATTGACCGTGTATCGCGTGATTGATGATGAAAAAGAGCAGTTCTTCTACATCTGCCTTGACGATAAACTCTCGTTAGATGCACTCAAGCCCTTGAATCTTCAGCGCGATGATTTGCTGATTTTCCGCGATAGTGCCGTAACCGATACCATTGTGGCGAATCTGGTGCTTACTTGCCGCATCAAGAGCATTTAGGGGGCGGCATGGAATTTAAGTTTGACGCACATCAGGATTATCAACTTCAAGCCATCAATGCGATTACCGACCTGTTCGAAGGACAACCCTTCATCGAGGCAGGTTTAGACTTTGTGTTGGGGACAATCCCCGCCGTGAGCAACCGTCTGGACTTGGATGAGGAAACCCTGCTTGCCAACCTGCAAAAGGTGCAGGAAGCAGCCGGACTCTCCCCTGACCCCGAACTTCTCCCAACCGAGCAAACCATCAAAGTGATGGAGAGCGAAGTACAACTGCGCTACTACAACTTTTCAGTAGAGATGGAGACGGGTACGGGCAAAACCTACACCTATCTTCGCACCGCGCTAGAGTTGTACCAGAAGTACGGTTTTCGCAAGTTCATCATCGTCGTGCCGTCGATTGCGATCCGCGAAGGCGTGATGAAGACTTTCAAAATCACCGAGAAACATTTTCGCCAGCTTTACGGCAATATCCCCTATCGCTACTACGAATATGATTCGGCAAATCTCTCTCAGGTAAGGCAGTTTGCACTATCCGATAGCATCGAGTTCATGGTGATGACCATTGATGCGTTCAACAAAGCAGGCAATGTCATTCACCAGAGTACCGATAGACTGCAAGGCGAAACTCCCGTTCATCTGGTGCAGTCTGCCCGCCCAATCCTCATTCTGGATGAGCCACAGACCAAGATGGAAGGCGACAAGAATATTCTGGCACTGGGTGAGCTTCTCCCCTTGCTAACCTTGCGTTACAGCGCAACGCATCGTAATCCCTATAACCGCGTGTATCGTCTCACGCCGTTCGATGCCTATCGGCAGAACTTGGTCAAACGTGTTGAGGTTGCCTCAGTGGTGCAGGAAGATGACTTCAACCGCGCCTTTATTGAGGTGCTAGACATCACCAGCACCAGTCGCACTATGCAAACGACCCTTCGCGTGCATAAGCTCCAAAAATCAGGTGTGAAGGAAACCACAATTAAGGTCAAGCCCGGTGACAATCTGTTTGAGAAAACAGGCTTGCCAGAGTATCAGGATTACGTGGTTGACCGCATTGAGTATGGCTGTGTTGTCTTTACCGTTGGTAGCACCGAGCTAGAGATATGCAAAGGTGAGGCAACAGGCGAGGACAAAGATGCTATCTATGCCGCCCAGATTATGACGGCGATGGAAGAACACTTCCGCAAACAACGCCGCCTCAAGGCACAAGGTATCAAAGTCTTGACGCTCTTCTTCATTGACCGCGTAGCAAACTACCGCGCCGATTCGGGTGAAGTGGGAATGATTCGGGCATTGTTTGACGATGCGTTCAATCAACTGAAAGCTCGCTTTACGGAGTGGGAACACTATGAACCAGAACAGGTACAAGCCGCCTACTTTGCAAAGAAATCTTCTGGGGAATGGGATGACAGCACATCGGGGACAGCCCAGAAAGACCTTGAAGCCTATGACCTCATCATGCGTGATAAAGAACGCCTTTTGTCCTTTGACGAGCCTGTATCATTCATCTTCTCACACTCTGCCTTGAACGAAGGATGGGATAACCCCAACATCTTCCAGATATGCGCCCTACGTGATGTAAAGTCTTACATTGCCAAACGCCAGCAAATCGGGCGTGGGGTACGTCTTGCTGTCAATCAGAATGGGGATCGTATCCACGATGAGCGTATCAACGTCTTGACCGTTGTTGCCAGCGAGAGCTACACGCAGTTTGTACAGACCTATCAAGAGGAAATTGAGGCAGTCTACGGCAAGGAAGGCACTGCTCCCCCGCCCGCCAACAAACGGCAGGAGAAAATTGTTCAACGCCAGAAGCAATATTACCTGAGCGAAGAGTTCAAAGCCTTGTGGGACAGAATCAAGCACAAGACCCGCTACTCAGTTGATATTGATACAGAGGGTCTCATTCAACAGGTGATTGAAGAACTCGGTGAAGCCGTCATCAAAGCTCCACGTATCACTACCGTCAAAGCAGAGATGATGCTAGGCGAGACCAATACCTTTGAAGCAGTTCAACGTACTGCTATCCGTGACATCGGTGAAGCAAATCGGGAAACGA
>CAZBPB010000328.1:0-4787 GCA_964493565.1 uncultured Pleurocapsa sp.
CACCGAACTTTTTGAGGCATTTAATAACGATCCGCGACAGCTGCCGCCAATCTATCAGGCTGAAGCGAGGCAAAAGGGACAAACGCGAGCGATATCAGACTATATTGCCAGTATGACAGATCGAAGCGCGCTGTTAGAATACCGCCGTCTGTTTGACCCCGAAATGCGGCCTTGAGCGAAAGAGAGCGCGGGAAACAGCATGAGTAATGATACCCTCCTAAACAATCGTTATCGCCTGATCCAACAAATTGGTTCTGGCGGCATGGCGGTCATCTATAAGGCACAGGATCTTTCACTTGGGCGCACAGTAGCCATTAAGATTTTGCGTCCCAGCCTCACCAGCGACGCTTCTTTTGCTGCACGGTTCAAAAATGAAGCGCGTAGTGTTGCTAATCTATCGCACCCGAACATTGTGACCGTTTATGACTTCGGCACCAGTGAAAATACGCAGTTTCTGGTCATGGAATTTGTGGACGGGCAAGATCTAAAAAAGGTGATCAAGACTGAGTCTTTACTAGCGCTGGATCGCGTACTCAATTTTGCGATTCAAATATGCGCAGGTATTGGTTTTGCCCACCGCGCAGGTATCGTACACGCAGATATAAAGCCGCAGAATATTCTTGTGACCCGTGAAGATGTGCTGAAGGTAACAGACTTTGGCATCGCGCAGGCGCTTGCAAGTGGTACGCCCGGTGAGCGTCAGGCGGTAGTGTGGGGCAGCCCGCATTACTTTTCTCCCGAGCAGGCGCGGGGAGAGCGCCCAACCACTGCATCGGATGTATATTCCATTGGCATCGTAATGTTTGAGATGCTGGCAGGTAGACCACCGTATTCGGGCAAGGATCAGCGCGAACTGGCATTAGCGCATTTACAATCTCCAGTGCCCATGGTCACCGAGATCAACCCGAATGTGCCGCCGAATCTGGCACAGATTATCTATAGAACCATGAGTAAAGACCCGGCGCAGCGCTATCGTATGGCAGACCAGCTTGGCAACGTACTTAAGTCATATCAAGAGCGTGAGCGAGGAGGATATGTTTCCACGCCACCGTCCATGCCTCCATTGACTGTCGCTTCACAAATGCCACCATCTCAACCTGTCTATCCGCAGCAGCCAGTTGACCCCGTGCCGACGCAGCGGGTTGATCTTGCTCCTAACTCGCCGCGTTTTGGCGGGTACGCACCCCCGGTTTCCAACCCGTATCCGGTACAGAATGCTGCGCCAGCTGCACAGCCCTATAATTCCCAACCCTACAACTCACAGGCTTATAGTGCGCCGTATGCGCCGCGTGAAGAAGCGCCGCGCTCGTCGCTGGATATTCCAACAATTGTTCTGGCGCTGCTGGCGTTCATGTCTGTAGCCTGTTTGATCCCACTATATATTGCTGTGTTTCAGGCGCGGTTTTAAGCGAGAACATCAGGCGTTGTACGGTCAGTTTAAGTCGGATACATACGGGGATGGCGCATTGATGGTAAATTCGGGATTTCACCCTGTCATTGACGGTACGCTTGGAATTACCTGGTAGCTTTCGACATCCACGATAGCTTCGCCATCATCTGAGGCAACGTAAATGCCAACCCGACCACTGGTGAAGGTGTTATCACGCACCTGTACCACACGCTCGCTATTGATATACCCTGTCAAACGATCGTTAATGATGTTCAGCGACAGCAAATTGGCGTTTCCGGAAGGAGTAATTGCTTCGTTAGACGTCCATTGTTCGTCAAGATTTCGCAGTTCGCTCCATACTCCGTCATTTCGCCGCCAGATGCTATAACGCCCCTCACCATCTACCGCAAACACATTGTAATTGTCATCATCAAGGTAGCGAAATACTATTCCATATGCACTAGCAGGATGGCTATTTTCGTCCAGAGACGCACTCATAACCAAAGTGATATTCCGGTAATCTTCACCGCCGTTGAAAAGTGTTGTTTCGGCAGTTTGTGGACGCTGGTTTTCAAGATGATACACGCCATTTGTAATTTGCCGGGGAAATGGGCCTTCGCTGGTTTGCGTCCAATAGCTATCTGGCTCCGAGTCACCATTAAACTGACTTCTGAAGAACATGTTACCGGTCATGCTAGGGATAGTCGTCGCTTCTGTATCAATGGACGTTGAAATGGAGTTGGATGTGTTGCTGCTAGTGCTGCCCATGATCAGAGAGCCTACGAGTAGAAGCGTAACGGCACTCACAATCACCAGAAATCCTGCGGAAACGCCTGGATTCGAGCGACCAGCGATAGCGATCTTCCGTATTACGCTGCCGTGTTTGTGACACCTTGACCCGGCGTGGATGGGTAGATAACCGTGGTAGGCTTTTCCCCCAATCCGGCTTCAAAGGCCATGACTTCACTGGCGCTCATACCTTCACGAAATGCGCGCTGCAAGGCAGTGATGAAGGATTCCGCAGTTTGGAATCGCTCGGCGGGGTTCTTTGCCAGTGCTTTTTCCATAAACATGTCTAACTTGAGGTTGTTCGTAAGCAGTGCTTGAGAGATCGGAGGTGGTATCTCGTTCAAGTGTTTAAGCATCACCGCTAAACTGCCTTCATCCGCAAAGGGCGGGCTGCCGGCCAGCATTTCGTAAACGATCACACCTAGAGAATATAGGTCACTTCGTGTATCACCTCCTTGACCGGCAGCCTGCTCAGGAGACATGTAGGATGGCGTACCTGTCGAAACGCCATCCTCGGTAAGCCGGGCTGTCTGCATAATACGGGCAATACCGAAATCTGTGAGGATTGCTTGCCCGCTTTCAGTGATCAGGATATTGCCCGGCTTCACGTCGCGATGAGCAATTCCTCTTTGGTGCGCATAGGTCAATGCTGAGGCAATATCAGCAGCGATTGAAATCACAGTGCTTTGAGGTAAGCGGGTATTTTGCGCACCATTCACTTCTAGCAATACCCGCAGGGTAGCGCCGGGAATGTACGACATCACCATATAGTATATGGGGTAGCCGTCGCGTTCACTTACGTTGTAGTCAAAGATGTGGACAATGTTGGGGTGATCGAAGGCAGCAACCGATTTGGCTTCCCGTTCAAACCGCGTTCTGAATGACGAATCATCAGCTAGATGTTCATGCAGTATCTTGACGGCAACCAGACGCTCTAACTTCGTATCCCACGCTTTGTATACACGGGCCATTGCACCAGTGCCGATGCGCTCGCGGATTTCGTAGCGATCAATACGTGTGTTCAGAACATCGGTCATGTACCCGTAGGCTCCCTGCCTCTGGTACAACATAATATACAGCAAAATCGTATAACGTACTGTGCGGTCGAATTTATGTAGTTCAATAGTGCTATACTCGGTAACTGATTTTGTACGTAAGGGGAAGGAAAGGGGTTTTTGCGCCTTTCATGAATGCAATCTTCAAACGCACAGCTATTGCCCTTGTAGTTTCACTCATTTTATTTCTTGTCGGTCTGCTGCCAGCGGCGGCACAGTCACGTTCCGTGTTCTGGAACGCGTGGGATGTGACGATTGATAATGTTGACGCTGTTTCCAATCAGTTTCGCGTAACTGAGTTTTATGACGTTAGTTTTACTGGCTCATTCAGCTTTGGCACCGCTTTTATTGAATTGGATCGCGTTGAAGATGTTCGTAACGTTGATGTTTCGCAGGACGGACGTGCGATGCGCGAATCTTGCAGTCGACAGCCAGGAACCTATTGTACGGGTATCAATGAAGACGGTGATTTTGAGATCATCTATTACTTTTTTGCCCCGATCAACAGTGGTCGCGCAAAATTTGAAATCAGCTACGATGTGATCGGCGCGATTCGCGTCTACGAAGGTGGCGATCAGTTATGGTGGGATGCCATACCGTCGGAACATTTTGGTTTTACCATTGGCACAAGTACAGTACAGGTGCTCTTGCCAGCAGGCTATGCGCCACGTGAGGGTATTGATCCTGTAGTTACCTATGGCGTGCCTGCAGATGTGCAGGTCAATGGCACCCATGTAGTAGCGATAGCGCAGGAACCCATCACCGGAAATGAAATCTTTAGTATCCGTGTGCAAATGCCGCACAACCCGGATGCGCGAAAACCAGCGTGGCAAGATGGCTTCGATCAGCAGCGTGCTTTTGATGAGAATGTAAGGCCGCTGCTCAACATTGGCGTCATCGGGTTATCGCTCTTACTTGGTGTAGGGGGAGTGCTGTTCATTGTCACTCGCTACTTGACCGCTGGTCGCGATCCTGTGCTCGTGGCTACGCCGGAATATCTCTCCGATCCGCCGGGTAATTTACCTCCGGCTATTGTCGGTGGGTTGGTGGATGAGACGGTTGATTTACGGGATATCATGTCCACTTTGCTCGATCTGGCAACCCGGGGTTATATCGTCATCGAAGAAAATCATGTACCTGGCCCCTACGGTATTGGAACAACAAGCCAGTTTGAATATAAGCGGACGGATAAACCTGCGAGTGATCTGCGCGACTACGAAAGCATGATGTTGAATCAGATATTTGCTGGAAATGTGATGTCGCGCAGCCTTGAGTCTATGCGTAACGTGTTCTATACCGTTATTCCAACACTGCAATCGCAGGTTTACGACGAGATGGTGAGCGAAGGCTTTTTCAAGCGCAGCCCAAACGTGATCCGGCAAACATGGGCAGGATGCGGCGGTCTGCTGCTGGTAGCAAGCATCGCTCTCGGCGTGCTTTTGCTGTTTCTCGTTGATGTTCCGATTGACGGCATTTTGTGCCTGCCGATTGCATTGGGCATAGTCGGTTTCGCGGCGCTGCTTTCAGCAAAAGGTATGCCTGTAAAAACGCAG
>CAZBPB010000329.1:0-4774 GCA_964493565.1 uncultured Pleurocapsa sp.
TGGCGGGGAAGGGATGCCGACCTCTTCCGCTTCCATTGCAGGGAACTGGATGCGGGGCGGTCGGTTAAAATTGGCAGTCTGCGCGCGTTCCTCGTTGGATGCCATCAATAAGTCCTGTTACCAATGAAAGCGTTACAAGGCATTTATATCGTGCCCTGTAACGCATTTTCTGATGTTATTTGCAAATTTTTCGGTTTAGAAAGCTTCGTCCGCAGTTTGCATGCGGCGCGCCTGATTTTCAAGGTCAGTAGCGAAGCTTTCGAGAATGGTGACCCACTGCTGCATTTGCGGGCGCGCTTCTTCCCACATATTGAAGAAACGCTGGGCACGCTGACCCATCCAGTCAATGGAGGTCACGGTTTCGTCAAGGGTGTTAATTTCCTGACGGACGACTTCTGCCTGCTGGCGAATTGCTGCCGCCCGCTGGAAAAGTTCGGTATAAGGGACACGAATAATGTCGCTCATGGGTTTGTCTCCTTATGCACTAAGCGGTCGGGCGGGATGCCGCTTCAATTTCATCGGCAGATTGGAGCAGCTTTTCCTTGAAGAGCATCAAGTCATCGTTAGCCTGACGAAGCTGCGGCGTAAGGCGATTGTATTCGCCACGAAATGCGTCTGCGGCTGCGCCGGAAAAACGATCCGGCCCGAGCGCGCGCACCTGACCATCAACGGCATCAATTGATTCGTTGATACGCTGGGCACTGTTACCAATTGTATTGGCTGCATCGCGCATCTCGGTCAATCGCGCAAGCAGTTCCCCGCCACCTTCCATAACACTTCTCCTTCCGAAACTAATTTCTTCCACCATGATACGTTCCTTTTTGAATCAGATTATACGAACGTACATACTTCTTTTGTCGATCATAAGGCAGAAAACGATCCGCCGCGACTCATAAACGCACAGGTTTTTATAAACTTTAATACTCGTTACCCTCAACCCTCTTCAAAAATGGAGCGGGTTGAGGGTAAGGGCGAATGCTTTTAGCCGCCCGCTGGAGGAGCGGCTTCGCCGCCACCTTCTGGCGCAATGTAATACTCATCCGGGCTGCGTCTGCTTTCGGCGGCCCACCCGTTGGGTTGATTCGGCGCTTGAATTTGCCACCAGGTTAGTTGATCGTCATCGTCGCAGACCGGGCCACCGACGATCCGCATTCTTGTTCCTTCATTCATCTGACTCAAAACATTGCCATCTTCAACACGCGGATCAGAACGAATGCGCAGCGGGCTGCCTTCGGACGTGACGACAGCGAACATATCAACGCGCAACTGCGGCGTTAGGCCGCCGATACAGCCCACTGCGGGGTCTACCGTCGGCTGTGGGGTGGCTGTGGCTGCATTGGGAGTCAGCGGGTCGGTGGCGAGTTCGGTAACTTCTTGCCCGTCACTATAACCATCTCTGTCGGTGTCAAAAACATTGGGATTAGTCTGGTACTGATTAACTTCCTGACCGTCTTTTAACCCATCGCCGTCAGAGTCTTCGTTAGCGGGATTACTGCCGTATTCGTTGATTTCGTCACCGTCGGTCAGGCCGTCGCCGTCCGTGTCGCGATTGAGAGGCTCGGTGGCGTAAACATTGACTTCTTCGCCGTCAGTCAGACCATCGCGGTCAGTATCAGGGAGAATAGGATCTGTGCCTAAGCCTAGTTCTTGAAAGTAGAATAATCCATCGCCGTCAGCATCCGATTCAGCAGTTGCGGTGAGGGCGATGGGCGTACCAGTTTGCAGGAATACGCTGGTTTGCGTGGCCTGCATCAGGACAACGGTAGAGGTTAGGTTTGGCGGCTCAATGATTAGCTTTTGTACAGCAGTGACGCCGAGCGCAACCAACCCCATGATAGACAGGCCGAACAAACCCAGAAGCCAGAGCGGCAGCAACGCCGGATTCACCAGATCGCCGTTGTGCAGTTGAGACGCACTGCCTTCTTCCTGCGGCTTGACGCTGACTTCAAAGCCAGTAGACGCGGCTTGACCGAGGAGGATGAATCGCTTGGCGGAAACATCAATCGGGATATGTTCTTTTTCGCCGGGCTGGAGCACAAACTGCTTTTTGCCCAGCTTGTAATTGAGCACTTCTTCACGGTCGCGAGCACTAATATCGAAGGTGGCAAAGGTGTTGCCGCGATTTTCGATGGTTAAGTCTACGCGGCCTTTGCGCTTTTTGATGCGCTGCGGTTCGATGGCGCTGATGTAGTTTTGATAGGGGTTAATGACCAGCGTGGCCTGTTTGGCGGCTGACTGTAAGCCCTGTGCTCGCGCGGTGGCACGTACCTCAAAAGGATGAGCGCCAGCTTTTGAACTTGGCTTGCGCGGTGGTTTGAAAGTAATCTGCGCCGTATCGCGGGTTTTGGGCATCAGGTAGAGCGTTTGCGGCGGCGGCATGTACCAATCTTCATCCAACCCGATGACCTGAATCGTGAAATGGTCAACCAGATCGCTGTCGTTTTCAACTTCCAGAGTCATAGTGATGCTTGAACCGGCATCAACACGGATCTGAGTTTGATTCAGCGTAAGGATGATCTGCTCACGGTCTGTATACGGGACATTTCCCTGACCACCAGCATAGCTGCCCTGCCCGGCATACTGGCTAGGCTGCTGTGAATAGACTGCCGAGCTGTAGGGGTTGGCGGGTGGGGGTACAAAACCTGAACCAGCAGGTGGCGGCGTGTAACTGCCTCCGGATGGCGCAGGCGTATACGATCCGCCCGGCGTGTAGGGCTGCGGCGGCGGCGGATAGGATGGCTGCTGAGCGGGTTGATAAGGTTGAGGTGGCGGCTGCTGTGGTGCAGGTGGTTGTGATGGCTGATAGGGCTGCTGCTGTGGCTGCGGCGGCGCGGGTGGCGGAGGCTGCTGCGCTGCCGCTGCCTGATTCTCTAGCTGAGTGAAACTCATCTGAGCCATCTGGTTGGCAACAGAACGATTCGCCTGCTCGATTTGCAACCAGTAATCGCCAATACGAAACTGCTGCCCCGGCGCAATCGCTTCCGGCGCGTTTGCGGGAATACGCTGTTCGTTGACGAAAGTGCCGTTGGTTGAGCCGAGGTCTATGAGGCGATACTTGCCATCGAACGAACGCTCAAGCCGGGCATGGGAGCGCGACACTTTGCTGGTGCCGGCTAACACCACATCACGGTCATCATCGCGACCAATGATATAAACATCTTTGCTCAAGGCTATGCTGCGAGATTGCCCATCCGCGCCGGTGATGATCAAGCGATCAAACCCTGCTTCACCCGGTGTAATCGGCAGTGAGGCGGGTGGCGGCGCCCCGGGTGGGGGCGATGCTGGCGGTGGATTATTGACCACATAGGTAGGCTGACGCGCTTCCTGAGGCGGCTGCGCGGGACTGGCAGGCTCACCAGCACCAGAACTATTTTTCGCATCTTTGACTCGACCCAGTTCACGGGACATATCGCCTGCCGTCTGGTAGCGGTCATTCGGATTTTTCTGAGTAGATTTGATGATTATCCGTTCAAGATCGGTTGGAAAATTCGGGCGTTGTTCGGAAGGCTTCGGAAGCGGCTCACGCGAGTGCATGCGGATAGCTTCGGTAATTGAACGCGGCTGATAGGGCAGCTTGCCAACTGTAAGCTCGTAAAGCATGATGCCCATCGCATAAATGTCGGCGCGGTTATCTACCTTTTCGGCTTCAGCCTGTTCCGGCGACATATAAGCGAAAGTACCCATTGGTACGCCGCTCATTGAATGCACGTTACTTTCGGCTAGCTTTGCCAGACCAAAGTCGGTGATCAGGGTACGGTACCCGCTAGGCGCATTATCATCTTTTTTCAGCAGGATGTTATCTGGCTTAATATCGCGGTGTGTCATACCTTGCTGATGCGCATAATGCAAAGCGTCGGCAATCTGGCGCGTGAAATCTACTGATGCCGGAATGTCGATCATTTTCCCTTGATCGCGCTGTTCCTTGATGTAATCACGGAGGCTTCCAGCGGAAACCAGTTCCATCACGAGGATGAGCACGCCATCAGTATGGTCAAACGATAGGATACGCACGATGCCGGGATGATCCAGGCTAGCGGCGGCGCGCGCTTCCTGAAGAAACCGCTTTTGAAATTGATCCTGGGCTGAAAGGTGAGGATGCATGATCTTCAACGCAACCTGACGTTGAAGATTTAGATCTGTTGCTAAGTAGACGGCACCCATGCCGCCTTCGCCAAGTACTTTGTCAACGCGATAATGCGCGACGACCTTGCCGATCATCTCGCTTTGGGACATCCGGAACTCCGCTGTGATGAAATCTTTCTCTAAAAGATATTATAACGAGTAAAACCTCGCGCGCGAATTGACTTGAAATAAAGAACGTATGTTGAAACAGCGATCGGCAAAACCTTCACCGCTTTGCAGAGGGTGTAGGAAATGATGATTAGGTGAGATAAAAAAGGACGAAGCGAGGCCTCGTCCTTTTTCTTAATTGCAAACGAAGTTATGCCTTCTCATCACGCTTTGGCTGTACGGGCGATCCGCCAGTTTGCTGAACAACGTGCGTTAGCTCGTGCGCAAGCAACTCCTGACCACCGCTGGAACCCGGGTCATATTGACCGCTGCGGAAGTAAATATCGTTACCAGTTGTGAATGCGCGTGAACCAAGTGAGCGATTTAGGTTGTCTGCGCTGGCATCAGCATGGATATTCACATTTGAGAAATCGTGACCCATGCGCTGGGTGAAGAAATCACTACTGGAACCCATTGCTTGACCACTGCCTTTGCTGCTCTGAATTTGCTGTTCGACCTGACCTTCAACATCGAATGAGCCGCT
>CAZBPB010000330.1:0-2048 GCA_964493565.1 uncultured Pleurocapsa sp.
ATCTGATCATCGGCGTTGGCACCCGCTACAGCGACTTCACCACCATGAGCAACGCCGCTTTTCAGAATCCGCAGGTTCAGTTCATCAATATCAATGTCGCCGAGTTTGATGCTTACAAGCGCGACGCAGTAGCGCTCATTGGTGATGCCCGCGTCACGCTTGAACAATTAGCTGGCGCGTTAAAAGGCTGGCATACCAGCGATTCATATCAGCAGCGCGCAAAGACCTACAATCTGGAATGGGATGCCGAAGTTTCACGCATCTACACCCTTGAACATGGGCCGCTGCTCTCGCAAGGTGAAGTGATCGGCGCGGTCAATACCCTCTCGAAACCGCATGATGTAGTCGTCAATGCTGCCGGCAGTATGCCCGGCGATCTGCATAAACTATGGCGCACCCGCGATCCTAAGGGCTACCACATGGAATACGGTTTCTCCACCATGGGTTATGAAATTGCCGGCGGGTTGGGCGTCAAAATGGCGGCGCCAGAGCGCGAAGTGTATGTCATGGTTGGCGACGCATCCTACCTGATGCTGAATTCAGAAATCCCCACCGCCGTTCAGGAAGGCGTGAAGATCATCATCGTGCTGGTGGATAATCATGGTTATGCCAGCATCGGCGGCTTGAGCAAATCCATAGGCAGCGATGGCTTTGGCACGAAATACCGCTACCGCACCGAAAGCGGTCATCTAGACGGTGACGTACTTCCGATTGATTACGCCGCCAACGCCGCCAGCCTTGGCGCAGTTGTGTTCCGCGCCTCCAATAAAGATGAACTGGCTGATGCGCTGCTCAAGGCGCAGGCGTTGAATCAAACTGCCTGCATTGTGGTTGAAACCGACCGCAGTCAGCGCGTGGGGGGCTATGAAAATTGGTGGGATGTAGCCGTTGCCGAGGTCAGCGAAAACCCCGCTGTTCAGGAAGCTCGCGATGAATATGAGGAAGCAAAAGAGAAACAGCGCCATTTTGTGTAGACTACTGATCTGACGCATCATTATTCCACCTGCTATTCATTGTCGATCTAAAGAACGAAGTGAACAGCTAGAAATTTGTGCCTTTTCATTAGCAATTGGAGCAAGAAGATGAAAATAGTAAGCGTTATTCTGGTTCTGCTCGTAGCATTTGCACTCACTATTGCTGTTGCAGCGCAAGATGAAGCTGTTTCTGGTATCTCCATTAGCTTTGAAGAGGGCACATGTGAGGCTCAGGCCTCTATGGCAACCCCTTATTATCTGGATTCTCAGCAGGAATCCAGCGGTTCGCTAGATGGTGGTAGATATCCTGTCATTGAAGCCGTTGCCTCATCCACAGAACTATGGCTAAGTATTCAGGCCGCAGAAGTAGCCGATGCAGACCTTGTTTGGATAAATGCCAATATGTGGCCGGTCACGCTAACCACCGACTGCCTCTATAGCACTGGCTATGGCGCGGTTGAAGCTGCCCCGTCGGATTCCCCGCCAAACGCAACGACATCGATCTCCTACCCATACGGTGGCTGCCTGCTTCAAAGCACTGTTGGCACGCCCTCCCACTCCAGCGTTCAGGAGGCTGCTAACGGCGAAATCACCGCCACGCAGGTGATCGTGCTGAATGTTACGGTTTATCAGGATAACCAGTGGATTGGTGTTTATGGGGGTTCGCTTGGACTGCCAGTTTATGTCACGCCTACTGAGTTCATAGAGAGCAATTTCACGGTGCTTACAGCGAGTTGCCTGTACATTCCAATGGTTGCCAGCGCGTTGTAACAACCAGCTTCTCAAATTTACTGAATGGGGTGGGCAATAGGCTCTCACCCCATTTTCATTTTCATGCGCCCTACGCGGTACAATCACAAAAATAGATTGAGGCATTTCATGGCAGATATTACGTACAAAACAGGCGCTCTAAAAACTTCCGACAATCTCACTTTGCACACCGCCCGCTGGATGCCTGAATCGCCGCGTGCTGCTGTGATACTCGTCCATGGCTACGGCGAACACAGCGGGCGTTACGAACACGTCGCGCAGGCATTAGCTGCCAGTGGCTATGCGGTCTTTGCCCTCGATCAC
>CAZBPB010000330.1:2058-3172 GCA_964493565.1 uncultured Pleurocapsa sp.
GCGCATGGCAAAAGTGAAGGCACACCACGGGCTTTGATCACTTCAATTTCCGATGCCGTTGCCGATCTCAAAAAGTACGTGGATGCCGTTGGCGCAGAATTTCCCGTCTTACCGCGTTTCATGCTCGGTCACAGCATGGGCGGGCTGATCACATGGGGCTTTATCGTACGACACGAACAGGATCTTTCGGGCGCAGTCATCAGCGGCGCGCCGGTCAATGCCGATGCCGATGTCTCGCCAGTAATCATCAGTCTCGCCAATATGTTGAACAATATTAAGCCTTCGCTCGGATTAGTTGACCTGACACCGCTGAACGAATTAAGCCACAATCAGCAGAATATCGCAGCTTTCGCGGACGACCCGCTGAACTTTCACGGCAAGCTGCCCATCGGAACTGGTGTGGCAATCAATTCTGAGGCCAAATTCGTGCGCTCCAAACTGTCAGAAGTTACCTTGTCGGTACTCATCCTCTACGGAGAAGATGATAAGATCGTGAACCCATCTGGCAGCCATACCGCCTACGAGTTGATCGCCTCGTCAGACAAGACTAAAAAGGGCTACCCCGCCATGAAGCATGAGATCATGAACGAGATTGAAAACGATGTAGTCATCAAGGACATCATCAAGTGGTTGGACGCGCATCAAGCATAACTTACTTCTGCTGCGCTGAAGGGCGAAACATGCCTCGTCTGCCTTCTCCCATAACACAGGAGAAGGCAGAACTTTTTAGAAAGGCAGTTATCGTTAACACCCGTTAATTACATCTTGGGCATTCTTCTGGCATCTGCACGCCCAATGCTGCCACCATTGTATTATTGTGACTCTGCGCTTGAGTTGGTTAGCCCGCGCAGCTGCTGTTCCAGTTCAGTGCGGTCAAAATACACGCGCTCGCCATCGAATAATTGGTGTTCGGGGTTCCACGGGAAATGAATCACGATCAGCGTATCTACCTTCATGCCCGTCGGTGGAATGCCCGCCCACTCGTTGCGATGTGTGCCGGTCATCCGCGTCACTTCAATCACCCCTTGCGGGCCAATCACGATGTCCTGAAGATCGAAATGCACGTCAGGAAACGCGAACAGAAACGTGGTGTAAAACATCCGCGCGCCGTCAT
>CAZBPB010000330.1:3182-3766 GCA_964493565.1 uncultured Pleurocapsa sp.
CCTTCAAATCGCTGCCCTGTCGGGATGATTTCATACACGCAGGTCGGGGCTAAAGTGGCGATCAGCCCATCCAGATCGCGGTTGTCTTCAGCTATCGAATGGTTGATCCAGATACGACGAATTTTGTCATAAAGTTCCGGTGAAACCTGCCATGCCAGTTTTTGGCGAATTGTATCATTGGCAGATGGTGTATCAGACATAATCCTATTTCTCCAATGTGGTAAAGAACGTCTGTCACTTTAACGCCGCTGGCGGGGTTACGCAAAGGGGATGAATGAGCAAATAAACACAATCCATCTTCTTGAGGTCGAAGGGGCGCAGCATGCTGCGCCCCTCCAGTTGAGGGGGAGCATTTATTCCTGCAAATCAACGCTCACTTCAACATCGCCGATGTCGCCACCGCCGGCAAAGCCAATTTCGATGAAATACATCCCATCTTCAGGAAGTGGGAATCCGTCAATGATCGCATCCAGTTCGGCAATTCCGCCGCCGCCGTCATCATCGACCGTAATCGGCTCGCGGTTGGGGTCAAGCAGCACCAGCGCCGGATCAAGCGTGTCTGTCAGGGCTGCGGCGCGTACCGT
>CAZBPB010000330.1:3776-4772 GCA_964493565.1 uncultured Pleurocapsa sp.
CCCAAATCTCCAGCTACAGGCAGCAAATAGCGGGTTTCGCCGTCCATCGTCAGCACAAGCGGCTCGGCTGCCGCGTCGGTATCCAGTGCCTCGATCAGCGGCGCTTCCATTTCTAACCAGCGATGATAGTCCCGCGCAGCGGCAGCAAATTCATACAGATTCCACAGCGCAAATCCACGCCCGAGATACGGGCTGCTCCATTCCGGATCAAGCTCAATTGCATGACCATAATCATCAACTGCCGCCTGATAGTCTCCCCCTTCCTGTGCCAGTGCCGCGCGCAGGTAATAACCATCTACTTCACTGCCCTCTGGATTGCTAATCAGGTATTCCGCGTCTTCCAGCGCCAGTTCAGGCTGCCCATTTCCCCAGTACGCATACCCCCGGTTTACCCGGGCAGTGGTGTATGTCGGGCTGATGCTCAGCGCCCGGGTGTAATCCGCAATCGCCTGCTCATATTGCTCAAGCTGATAATGCGCATACCCGCGATTGTTGTAGGCAAAGTTATCGCGCCCGTCGAAGAACAACACTTTGGTGTAATCAATGATCGCGTCTTCGTACATGCCTAGTTCATCTTCAACATAAGCGCGCACAAAATAGGCATGCGTGTTCGCTGGCTCAAGTTCCAGCAACGCCGTGCAGGATTCGATCACCCGTTCTTTGTCAGGGTTTGTCTCATCACAGTAATCAATATCTACCTCGCCTTGTGCATGTGCCGCGGCAGGTATGGCTAGAACAAGCATCAACAGTACGAACAGCTTTTTCACCGTTTCCTTCTCCTGAATTTTCGCCTTTTTGAGAAAATGCGCCGCTGTAAGCGGTGCAAGTTCTCAACCTCACTATACAGTTAAACTACAGAATTTGCTTTTATTTAGCGCGGCCACCATGAGGCATAACCGGTGTCTATATCGTTCCCGCCGGGAGTTAGTTCAAAGGCCGGGGCGCTCAGCGGTTTGTTGTAAAGCGACCATCTGCCAGTTACATAAGACATAAAGA
>CAZBPB010000331.1:0-2895 GCA_964493565.1 uncultured Pleurocapsa sp.
AATCGGGCGGCTGGCATTGGCGATATCGGTTTCCGCGGCTTCGCAGAAGCGCTCAAAACCGCCGCCGGTGCCGATGCTGTCAATGGTGATGGCACCGCTAAATCCTTCATCGGTGAACAGGTCAGCAACCGCCTCGGTTAGCGGGAAAACGGTTGAGCTGCCAGCAACGACGATGTCACCGGTAACTGCCAGCGGATCAACAGCGGGCAATGCAACCGGAGTAGCTTCAGGGGTAGCTTCCTGCGCCATAACTGCGAACGGGATGATCGCCGCGACAACCAGACCTGCACCAACAATTTTCTTCAACATTTGTCTTACATCTCCTGAACGGCACTCAAATTGTGTGCGCTTAAACCTGTGCCACTCTAGCACCGTCCATTTAACAATTATCGTCAACTGTTTTAAGGACTTTGAATTGCAATGTTAATTTGGTGTTAAATCCTGACGAAAAAATGACAACAATTCAGAGAAACGACGGGGAGCAGTTTTTGAAAGTGAGTTGATTTGTGAAATTATGTCCAATCTCTTTGTTGTCCATCTATTTCGCGATAGAATAGGTCTATTCTTTGATGGAATACCGATGATGAGCGCGTTAACACCTGACGAAACCATTCTTGGCCTTCTGGCTTCGCGACCGCAGCATGGCTACCAGCTTCTGGAAACCTTTAACCAGCCAGATCAACTGGGCAATGTGTGGAACCTGAGCACCAGCCAGCTCTATGCCGTATTAAAGCGGCTTGAGCGCGCAGGCTGGATCATGGGCGAACAAATTGCCTCTGAGATCGCCCCGACACGCACCGAATATGCGATCACGAGCGCGGGAAAGAGCCATCTACAGGCGTGGTTGGAAGAAGAACACCCATATGCCAGCATCCGGCGGGTACGGGTGGAATTTTTAAGCCGCCTGTATGTTGCCTACCGGCTTGGCCTGCCTGCAGCGCCGATCATCGCCCGCCAGCGCGAGTCCTGTAAAGAATCGCAAGCGCGGCTGCTTAACGCGAGTGAGGGAAGCGGGGCGGGCATCGGCGGGCTGGCAATGGAACTTGCCAACGCCCAGCTGCAAGCGGTTCTGGAATGGATCGATCAGTGTGAAGTGGTTTTTAAGTCTGTTTAGAGGAATGGATGTTGAAATGAAGAAGTGGTTCTCTGTTCTCGTTTTAATGGCTGCCTTGCTGATCGGCGTGATGGCCGTCGGCGCGCAGGAAAACACCGTGATCGTGTTTGCGGCTTCGTCGCTGACCGACGCATTTGAGGAAATTGCGGGTTCGTTTGAAGCCGCAAACCCCGGCACAAATGTGATCTTTAACTTTGCCAGTTCATCCGATCTGGCGGCACAGCTATCAGAAGGCGCGCCAGCAGATGTATTCGCTAGCGCCAATAATTCACAGATGAACGTGGCGCGGGACGCAGAACGCATTGGCGGAAGCCCGCACACGTTCGCTAAGAACCGGCTGGTGCTCGTCGTTCCGGCAGATAATCCGGCTGGTATTGCCAGCCTGCGCGATCTGGCAACTGAAGGTGTTCAACTGGTGATTGCCGCGCCCGATGTGCCGGTGCGGACGTATACCGATACCATGCTGAACCGTCTCGCGGCAGATCCGGCATACGGGGAAGCCTACCGCGAAGCCTTCATGGCGAATGTAGTTTCTGAAGAGCAAAATGTGCGTCAGGTGGCGGCTAAAGTGGCGCTGGGCGAAGCCGATGCAGGCATCGTATACGTGTCTGACGTGACGCCAGATATCAGCGATCAGGTGATCGCTATCCCGATACCAGACACTCTAAACACGATTGCTACCTACCCGATTGCCGTGACAAACGACAGCGCGAACCCTGATCTGGCACAGGCTTTCGTGGACTATATTCTCTCGGATGCCGGGCAGGATACGCTGGTCAACTGGAATTTTATCTCCGCGCGTATTCCTGAAATTCCGTATGTGGTGACGCTGCCCGAAGATGCGTCCACTTTTAGCGTAGACGGTCAGGTACTGAATCCACTTACGCTGACCGCCGCCGATCTGCAAAATAATTTCTCTTCGCAGACGTTAGACGTGACCTATCTGAGCGGTGAAGACACGGTAACTACAAATTTCACTGGCGTGCCGCTGTACCAGATTTTGAGCGCCGCGCAGCCCAACTTCAACGCCGATGTGCGGAATGACCGGTTGAGCACCTTTGTTGTGGTCAGCGCACCCGACGGCTATCAGGCCGTGATCGCATGGGGCGAGCTTGATCCTGAATTTGGCAACCAGCCGATTCTGGTGGCTTTTGAGGAAAACGGCGAGCCGCTTGAAGGCAACATTGTACGGCTTGTAGTACCCGGCGATACGCGCGGCGGGCGCTATGTGAGCAACATAGCCAATATCAGCCTACGCGATGCGCCGAGGATTGGGGAGTAAATAGCCCTCACCAACCTCACCCCTCAGTCCCCTCTCCGTACACGGAGAGGGGAAGCTAAGCGCAGCAGGGGTGGGAACGTAATTTGTACAGCTTTTCGATCCTGAAATCGCTCTGCGCCCTTACAGGGATGTCACCCCGCCAGATATTCATACATCGTGGTTAGAAAGGCGACATTCCTGTAAGCGAAAGATGTTCCGGCGCAGATTTTGAGCAACAATTGCGCCATCGTGAATAGATCATGACTGAATTTGTGACCCGGCAAAATCTAAAAGCAAAAACGGCCTCGAAATCGTCACTGCGACCTCGCTTCTCGACCGGATCAGCCGTGGTGACAGTTCTGGGGACAATCGGGCTGCTTTTCCTCACGCTTCCGATCCTCGCGCTGATCATCCGCACCATACAAACGCGGGCGTGGGAGAACATGCCGGGATCGGCAATTCCTGATGCGATCTGGCTCAGCTTTGTCTCTACCAGCATGACAATTGTGGTCACGGCGTT
>CAZBPB010000331.1:2945-4237 GCA_964493565.1 uncultured Pleurocapsa sp.
GGGCATCACGCTGTCGTTCACGTTTGCGGCGGTGATAATGGCACAGACATTTGTCGCCGCGCCGTTCTATATACGCTCGGCGCAGATCGGCTTTCACAGTATTCCCATCGAGATTGAAGAAGCGGCGCGGGTGGATGGCGCGGGTGGTTTTCGCCTGTTCTGGTGGGTTACCCTTCCGATGGCGCGACGGGCGTTGGCGGCGGGGCTGGTCTTAAGCTGGGCGCGGGCGTTAGGCGAATTTGGCGCGACGATTTTGTTCGCGGGCAGCCTGCAAGGCCGCACCCAGACCATGCCGCTGTTGATTTACAACATCTTTGAGCGGGATATTGACGCCGCCATCTTCACAGGGCTGATTCTGGTGGGCATTGCGTTAGCGGCGCTGCTGCTTTCACACTGGCTGTCACGCAATGCCAAAGAGCAGGATTCGCTGGTGGGCGTGGCATAACCTAAGGAGAAAAATCATGGCATTAAGCGCGCGCAATCAATTGACTGGAACGGTGAAGTCGGTGGCGACGGACGCTATTATGGCTGAAGTGGTGGTGATGCTGGGCGATGGTCAGGAGCTGGTGTCGGTGATCACGGCCTCATCCGCCAACCGCCTGAAATTGGAAGTTGGGAAGCCTGTTACCGTAGTAATCAAGTCTACTGAAGTGATGCTGGCGACGGAAGATTAGGCCGATCACCTTAGCGCAGCGACAGCAGGCTGCCATCGCGGGTTTTTTCTACCTGTATATGCACAGGGAAAGAGTCACGTAGTTCGTCAATGTGGGTGATCACCAGAATCAGGTCGAAGTTATCCTGAATGCGGGTGATAGCATCCACCAGTTTGGCGCGCCCATCCTCATCCTGTGTGCCAAAGCCCTCGTCAATGAACAGGGTGCGTAACTGCGCACCAGCCCGCCGCGCCAGCAATTGCGAAAGTGCCACGCGCAGGGCGAAATTGATGCGGAAGGCTTCGCCGCCGCTGTACATGTCATAGCTGCGGGAGCCAAGTTCATCGCTAATGTCTAATAGCAGCGTTTCCTGCACACCGCCAGTCACTTTTTCGCGCTGGGTGTTCAGCCGCAAGGTCATGCGACCATCGGTCATGGCGGCTAGCAGGCGGTTGGCGTTGTCTTCAAGTTCAGGCAGCGCACTTTCGATGATCATGGCGGGGATGCCGTTCTTGCCAAAGGCTTCGCGCAGATCTTCATAGAGCGAGCGCATTTCACGCAGTCCATCGCGTTCGGCTTCCAGTTTTTCTTTGCGTTTGCGCTGCGATTGCAGCGCATTCAACTTCTGTTCAGCGGTCA
>CAZBPB010000331.1:4247-4751 GCA_964493565.1 uncultured Pleurocapsa sp.
GGCGGTACGTTCAGCAATGCTGAAACGCTCTACTTCTTCACGGCGCTGTTTGAACTCAAACTCCTGTGAAGTGAGCGCATTGTGTTCAAGCTTCAGCGTATCCAGCCGCCCGATCTCGTCAGCAAGGGCTTCCTGCAAACGGGTTTCGCGTTCCGATGAGCCTTGCAGTTCCCGCTGCAAGTGCGGTAGGGTGTCTATAGCAGACTGCAACTGCTGATACCGGCTTTCGTAATCACCGTATTCGCTCAGCGATTTACGGGCTTTGTCGTGGCTTTCCTTGTCGTAGCCTAACCCTTCGCGCTCCTCGTCCAGCGCGGCGATTTGGACGCGCAGCTCAACGCCGAAATTATCGCTTTCAAGGGTTGCCAGTAAGGCGCCGTGGTTGGCCTGTGCGGTATCACGCTTGCTGGCGGCGATCTCAGCTTTTTCGATGGCATTCTTCAGTACAGCTTCGCGCTTACGGGATGCCTCGCCGTGTTTGATCTCATCGGTCAGCGCGCGCAC
>CAZBPB010000332.1:0-2970 GCA_964493565.1 uncultured Pleurocapsa sp.
TGAAGGCGCCAGCAGCACCCACGCTACCAGCGCCAGCACGCCAAAAGCCAGACCGCCGTAGCCGATGATTCCGAATGTGGGCTGGGTGAGCGCCACGATCAGCGCCACGCCAAAACCCAGCGCCGAAAGGCCAAGCAGCAGCCACGGCGGGATGAAGGCTTCCTCGTTTTGCGGTGCAGCCTCGCTGTTTTCCGGCGGAACAAGTGGCTTGTTTTCGTTATCGGTCACAGTTACGACCTCCAGCGGCGAACTTCAACAATCCGCGTCGTAATGAACAGCGCGGCAATCATCACAAATACAAAGTACAGTACATCTTCAAGCCGCAAAATGCCTACCGCCATGGTCGCGTCGTAGTGGGCAGATAACCCCAGTTCACGGACGATATTAGCGATTGCGGGGGCTTGTGCAGAAAGGGCGGAAGCAGCGGTGTTCGAGAGATACAGCACCAGAATGGTGGCTGCACCTAAGAATGCCGCTACGATCTGGTCTTCGGTCAGCGCCGAGAAGATCATGGCGATTGCCAGCACCGCGCCACCGTACAGCCACGCGCCAAAATAGGCGCCGATGGTTGCGCCGAAGTCCGGCGTACCGATGACCGCCATAATCGCCACGTAAATCAGCGAAACTGCCAGCAGCAGGGTGTAATACGCCCACACCGCTAGAAATTTGCCGACGATAAACTGCCACTCGCTCATCGGCAGGGTCATCAGCGTTTCCAGCGTGCCTTCGCGGGTTTCTTCAGCGATCAGGCGCATGGTCAGCAGCGGCGCGAACAGGAACATCAGAAAGGTGATGATGGTGGGGATCAGCGTGGTATCTGCCGGCATCTGCCCGTTCACCTGCGAGATGAAACCGTTGAAATAGATGCCTAGAAACAGGAACAGCGCGAAAGCCACGCCGTAAGCGATGGGCGAGCGAAAATACTGCTTAAATTCACGCTTGAATACTGCCCAGAAGGGCATGGCGCTGCCAATTTCGACGGCGCGGTCTTCAACAGATGCGTCAATAGGACGCGTCTCAAACGACATATCGGTCATTCTGCCACCTCTGCTGCTTGTGCGTCATTTGCGCCCTGACGGGTCAGTTCGAGGAAGATTTCTTCGAGGTTCACCGCCACCGGACGCAGTTCCATCAGCTTCCAACCGTTATTGATGACAGCGCTGGCAATGAGCGGACGCGGGTCGTCTGCGGTAGATGGCGTGGCAATCACCCCGTCCAGCGAAATTTCGACGCCGCCGACACCGGGGGTTTCGCGTACCACCGGCAAAAGCTGTTCCAGCGGCACATCGGCGCGCACCAGCACGCGACCACCGCGTTCGAGCTGACCGCGCAGCACCGATGGCGCGCCCTGCACCACGATATTGCCGTGATTGATGATGATCACGTCGTCGCAAACCTGCTCGGCTTCGCTCAGAATGTGGGTGCTGAACAGGACGGTGTGGCGTTTGCCCAGATCGCGCACCAGATCGCGCAGTTCCAACACCTGTATCGGGTCAAGGCCGATGGTCGGCTCGTCCAGAATCAGCACTTCAGGGTCGTGGATCAGCGCGGAAGCGAGGCCGACGCGCTGGCGCATGCCTTTGGAGAGGGTGCGAATCTGGCTGTCGGCGCGGTGTGCCAGCCCGACGCGGCCAAGTATGGTTTCGGCGCGCTCACGGCGATGTTTCACCCCGCGAATTTCGGCGATGTACATCAGATAGCCGATGGCGGTCATATCGCGGTAGAGCGGCACGCTTTCGGGAAGATAGCCGACGTGCTGGCGCGCTTTTATGCTTTGCTTGAACACGTCAAAGCCTGCGACGGAGGCCTGCCCGGAGGTAGGCGGCAAATAGCCGGTGAGCATACGCATGGTAGTGGTTTTGCCTGCGCCGTTTGGCCCAAGAAAGCCGGTCACACCACGCTTTGCCTGAAAGGAAATGCCGTTAACAGCCGTGAAGCCGCCGTAGCGTTTGGTAAGTTGATTGACTTCAATCATATTTGGGAATGCCCTTCAACAATAGCATTCTACGGAAACGCAACCGTGTAATTATATGCAAGACGCGTATTTTGTGAGGGTCAATTTACAGAGAGTTTACAAAGGGGTAAAGGGGCGCTGCAAACGAATACCCCCACAGCTAGCCTGCATGGGACATCCGCATATAATCATTTTTATCGTATGCGACGAGTATATCCCTCATGAAAATCCTGTTCGCCTTCTCGTCTCTATTCCTGCTCGCGTTCACCGTCTCCGCCCAGCCTGCTCCGCCCACTGTCGGTGATTGCCAGATTTTCCCACCCGAGAACCCCTGGAACATGGATGTATCCAGTTTTCCGGTTGATCCGAACTCGGATGCTTATATCGCCAGCATCAGCGCCGACGGCGACGAAACCCTGCATGCCGACTTTGGCGAAGACCCCGACTATGGTATCCCCTACGTGGTCGTGGATGCCGATCAGCCGTTCGTACCGATCACCTTCACCGATTACGGCGATGAGAGCGACCCCGGCCCTTATCCCATCCCGCCGGATGCTCCGGTGGAGGCAGGCGGCGATCATCATGTGCTGGTGGTGAACACCGGCAACTGCACCCTGTACGAGTTGTACGCCGCCGAGTTCAATGGCGAGGGCTGGGATGCCGCGTCCGGCGCGATCTTCGACCTGGCCTCAAACGCGCTGCGCCCTGAAGGCTGGACATCTGCCGATGCCGCCGGACTGCCGATTTTCCCCGGTCTGGTGCGCTACGATGAAGTTGTCGCAGGGGAAATCAACCACGCCCTGCGCTTCACCGTCAGCCAGTCGCAGCGGGCTTATCTTCATCCGGCGACGCACTATGCCTCCAGCAGCACCGATCCCGATCTGCCGCCGATGGGTTTGCGGCTGCGCCTGAGCGCCGACTACGACATCTCTGGCTATACCGGCATGGCGCGCACCATCCTTGAGGCGCTCAAAACCTACGGCATGATCGTGGCGGACAATGGCACAAGCTGGTTC
>CAZBPB010000332.1:2980-4747 GCA_964493565.1 uncultured Pleurocapsa sp.
AACCGACCCGCGCTGGGATGATGAAGACCTGAACCAGTTGAAGGAAGTTCCCGGCAGCGCCTTTGAGGTGGTGGACATGGGTGAGGAGATGGTGCGCCCATAGGCCACAATCTGATAATTTGACCCTCACCGCAGCATTTTGAAGGGCGGTTCGCGAACCGCCCCTACATGCCCTCTCCCGTTTAACGGCTGAGGGCACGACCTATGGTCAGGGTGAAGGTCAATTTAGACAGGGTTTACAGAGGGGACGAAGTGTTGGAGTAGTAAGTTAAAAATCTCGTAAGGGATATAATGAGAGTTGTATTGGTACTTATTCGAGGATTTCTTGAGCAGCTAAGAAAGGGTTATTTGATGCCACTCACCACCTTCCTAAAGCTTCCTGATGTGCGAGAAGAATTTAAGCAAGAATTTGTTAAGCCCAAAATTAAGGTGCCAACGGAGATGTTGGCTGCGCCGAGAACGCAACGATATACGATGATAGGAACAGCTTTTGATTATCTTCTACGCTTTTACATCAAACAACTCAATCCAAATGCAATAGAAGTACCTTGGATTGCCGAGAAAGTGGTTGATAAACTGGATTTTCTGATGAGTAATGGGCCTATACCGGGTTATGACACATCAACAGGTGAATATCATCCCCCATTAGGAAAAACCGCAATACTAACGAAGTTGGTCAAAAAAGAAGGCAGAATGTTCCCGCAACTGAAACAGAACGAGCAAGAAGTGGATGTTATGGGACGCTACTATCCTCACTTTGATAGAGATGGGGGACCGACTGAAATAGGAGTGGTTGTTTATGACACTCCGATCGATGATTGTTATATTTTTAACGAGAAAACAAACGAGTTGTTTTTATTTTCTGAGGCACCAAGAAAAAAGATCAAACAGATTATCGGACATGCCAAAGCAGTCTATGGTGAGTACCTTTTGACAGGTGTGGTTACAGATGAATTGCTGAAGAGCGCAATTTGTTTAGCTCAACTTGACCCGATATATCGCGAAATGAGAATAGACGATAATTTGGGAGTTGTGGATAGCGAGGATATTGCAGATCTAAGAGCGCTGATTTCTCAAGTAGATGAAAATTTGTTTCTTGCGAAAGAGATGTGTCTACTAAATCCTACGTTCGGGGCAGCATCTCGAATGGTCAATGGAGCAGATGCAGATTTATTAATAGATGACATTATCATCGATGTGAAAACCACAAAGAACCCTGAGTTTACACTCGATTATTTCCTTCAATTAATCGGCTACTACGTATTGTTTCGAATTGGTGGCATCGATAATGCGCCGAAGCAGCCCAAGATTGAACGATTAGGAATTTACTATGCTCGACATGCTGAGTTAATCGTGATCCCTGTTTCCGAGGTTGTAAACGAAGTCACCTTGGAATCCTTCATCAAATGGTTTAAAGGCCGGGCTAGATCAAAAAGTTCCACGTTTCGAAGATCGAGAACAGATTGAACTCTCATAAGCAAGTGCGTTTGGCTCGCCTTATGCTGGATCGACGCTATGACACCCCGATCACCATCGAGGAGTTAAGCCGCGAGGTCGCGCTCTCGCCGTATTACCTGATCCGCTCATTCAGGCGTGTCTACAAGCAAACCCCACATCAATACCTTGTAGAACAACGTCTCTCTAGGGCTAGAGAACTGCTGCGAAACACCGATCTCAGCATCACCGAAATTTGCGCGGCAGTTGGCTTTGAAAGTCTGGGATCGTTTAGCACCCTGTTTCGTAAAGCCAGCGGATTATCTCCCCGTG
>CAZBPB010000333.1:0-4743 GCA_964493565.1 uncultured Pleurocapsa sp.
GATGCGATGCAGCAGCATACCCCGCCGATTCGCGGTTCCCGTCGTTTGAAAATCTTATACGCGGCACAAGTGGCGACGGCCCCGCCGCTAATCCTATTCCACGTCAACGATCCGAAGCTGGTGCACTTTACTTACCGGCGCTATCTGGAAAATCAGATTCGCAAAGAGTTCCCATTTGAAGGAACGCCGTTACGCATCAGTTTCCGCGCGCGGGATGGTATGTAGCCAGAGGAAACAAGGGATGACGACTGTCATCCCTGATTACTGCGATTAACTGCTCTTTCCGGCTTATCCCACCGGATGCATACGTATCGTTTCGCCATTCACGATGATATTGATAGCTGCGCCATCGGATGAAAGTTGCAGTTCGCCAGTCGCTGCGCCGTCTGCATATTCCGGGCTATACGAACGCGAAATATAACGGGCGCTGCACATCAAACCCAGTGAATCGCACTCGTACAAAATGAACTGGTTTTCATCATCAATGATCTGACGAAAAGCCAGATGGTAATAGTGCTCACCGGCGAAGTTAGAGTCACGATGGCGCAAGCTGACTAATAACGATGGGAAACTGCCAGCGAGCAGCAAAACTGCGGCGACCAGCATGACCAGCCCCGCCCCAAAAGGCGGCTTGAATCTGGCGGTTCCTTGAAAGATGCCGCCAATAAACCACCATGACAGCATGATCACGGCGAAGATCAGTAAGCCAATGCCTGCCCACAATCCGACGCTGGAGTAAAAGAGGTAGCCCCAATAGAAAAGCTGGACTTCAACGGAATCAGTCTTCCAGCCTACCAGCGCTAGAATGAGCGCGGTGATCAGCGCGATAAATGCGACGACATACCACCCGTTAAGCCGTTTCATAGCCCACGTTGTGCTTCTTCCTCAAGCGATGCCAGAAATTTCGGGTTGGCAACCAGCAGCGCGTCGTTGGTATTTGCAATCGTCATGGCAATCAACCGATTCAGGTGTTCAGATTGATCCCATTCTCCGGCGCGTATTTCAGCACATAAATCACGGTTTCGTGCCATCATCTCATCGTAAGCTGTCTGTTCGTTTAGCGGAAATTGAACAGGCTCGCCTTTTAGTTCGTTCAGCCGTTTCCAGGCTGTTTGCAAATGTTCATTAGACAATGCCAGATCGCGGCCTGCAATTTTCAACACATTTGCCGCGACCAGCGTTTGAAAATACAGCTTCGGGTCATCTTTAACCGCAGGGATGATCTGCTGTTCGAGATGCTGGCGCACAGCATCAATCAACTCGTTTACGTCTGGCCGGTCATACACAGGTCATACTCCAATTTGTTGTATCAACCGTAAGGCTTCAAACTGCATCTCAGCAGACCTCCTACCAATGCTGGCCAGTTCCACACTCGATTCACGCCCGCTTAAATGCCGGTTGGCCTGGGCAAGGCAGATCACGCCCCAGCGGATGTTGCCAAGAATTTCCCAGAAATCTACCGATTCGCGATTGACCTTTCGCCCGCTAACATCCTCATAGGCTTTCAGGAATACTTCGCGGTCGCTGATGCCGGCAAAGCGCAAATGCCCGACTCCAAAACGCCAATCGCGCATACACGGATAGCCAAGGTCTTCATCGGGATCGCCTACATGGCAAAATTCCCAGTCGGCAACGGCTGCCAGCCCTTCACCATTCACCAGCAAATTACCAAGGCGAAAATCACCGTGGACAAATGACCAGCTTTCAACAGTGGGCGCGCTGCGTTCTGCCCAGCGCAAGGCAGCTTCAAATGCTGGATTACAGACCCGAAGCGAATCTAGCACTTCATAGCACATGGCAATAGCATCGCGGGCGCTTGAATATCCGGGACGTGGCGTCGGCAGAAAATCAAAATCTTCACTCTGCAAGGCGTGTATCTTCGCCAGTTCTTCGGCCATCTGCTGCGGCAGCAGCGCGCGCGCTTGCGCGAGTTCGGGCATTGTCACCACTTTACGCCCGATGCCGACACCTTCCACATAGTCCATAATGAAAAAAGGACTGCCCAGAAGAGATGAGTCTTCACAAAGCCAGCGGGGTTTTGCGACACAAACACCAGCGTCATAGGCGGCACACATAACCTCAAATTCCTGTGCGCGGGTGAGTGACTTTTCATTCATCTGAGTTGGAGGGTCACAGCGCAGCACATATTTGCTGGATATGCCGTCTATCGCCAGAGTCAGCATCACCATTTCGCGCGATGCGCCGCCTGCAAGTGGAATGGCATCATGGATCGCAACAGGTGTGCCCGTGACCTCGGTCAAATAAGTTGTTAATACAGGGAGTGCTTCAGAAAAATTCATCATGGGGCTGAGTATAGCGCGATACAGGGGGTGACTACACGAACTGCGCCAGTGCTTGCGCCAACTGCGCGCGCTGCGTCAACCGTTCGGCAGCATCGTATATCGCTGACCACGACCAGTTTTCACGCGATGGCGGGCTTCCGTCATCTTTATAGTAGGTGCTGAAATCACGTTTCATGAGTTTCATAAACGTTTCTGCTTCAAAAAAATCCACAGCATAGGGCACATGTTTTGTGCCGATAACAATAGAGGGGTTACTTTCAGCTATCTCACGAAATGCCCACGCGCCATAGATGGTCAATTCTTTGAAGCCATAATAGCCGGACGGACGATGCCAGATCACCGCCCCTACCCATGGAAACAGGCTGCAGCCAAATACAGCTTTCGGCCCATTGGCGAGATAGCGATTAAACCGCTGATGACGCAGATTTTCTAATGCACCCATTACGTTCAAACCGTCAAGGATGGCGGCAAGCTCTTCCTGCGCTTCACGAGCCGGTGCTTCGGCTCTTTCACGCCGCAACCGGGCAATCTCGGTGCGAATATCTGTTCGGTTTTTCATGTCCGGATTGTAGGCAATCCGTAGGTCGGACGCAAATTGCTGGATTGTGAAGGCGCGCACAGGGGATGTATAATAATGACATGCAACAAGAAGGTATATATTGAGCGACTCTTCCCTCGAAATCTTGCCAGTGCCGCAAACCCCACCCGCAGTGGAATCGCCCCCGCGACCGAAACTGCATCGAACCGGCGTCTGGCGGGAGCGTCTTGAGTTAATTCTGCTGATTGTGCTGGTTTTTACCGTCGTTAACTTGGCAACGATGCGTTTTTTCATTGAAGGCCCCAGCATGCAGCCTAATTTCGTGGCAGGTCAATTTTTGATTGTCAGCCGCGTCAATTACCTGTTATCCAGCCCTCAGCGGGGCGAGATCGCTGTGTTTGATGCACCGGGCGATGATAATGCGGCTAACAATCCGCTGCTGATCAAGCGGGTTATCGGGGTTCCGGGCGACCATATCCGTATTGAACGCCGTGAAATAGACGGTCAAACCGTGACTGAAGTATACGTGAATGATGAATTACTAAATGAACCGTACATCAATCACGATGGCATTCCATTCAACTGCACGCAGTATTGCGATGTGGTGCTTGGCCCGAATGAGTACTTCATGATGGGAGACAACCGCAATCACAGTAATGACTCGCGAAGTTTCGGCACTGTAGATCGTAGCCGGATCGTAGGCGAGGCTATTATCCGTTACTGGCCTCCGTCAGACTGGGGTTTGGTATCTCATATTGCCTACCCGGGCTGACTAGGCTAACCATTAAGGAGGACATCATGCAGCAAAACGACGCTCTCACATGCCCGCATTGTCTTGTGGGTTTGATGAAACCGGCGAAGGCGACGTTTACCGGTGTCCTGCGCGGATCATTCATCAGCGTGCCTGATATGGATGCGGTGATCTGTGATGTATGCGGCGCGCGCGAGTTTTCAAATGACGCATTGATAGGTTTGGAAGCCCTGATCGGGAATATGAATGCGACCGTTGAACCAACGCGCCAGAGCTACCGTTTGACACCCGCCGAACAGGATTTGATTAACCGGCTGCGCGGCACACGGTTAAAACCCTGAACCCCGTCATTAGATTTCAGTGTAAGAGTTAGAAATAACAGGTACAATCTGATCAAAGATGTGGCGCATCGGGTTTACGTGCGCCTAATATTTGATTTGTCTCTATACTGATGCGGCACACATTGCGGGGTGAATTTGCTTCGCCGCCACTTGCATAATAAGGAGTTGTGAGTGCTCGTCCTCGTCGCTGATGATATCGCTGACAGCCGCCAGCTTCTGGTTGATATTGTAAGTTCAATGGACGTTGATATCTTACAGGCCACCAATGGTCACGAAGCGCTGCAACTTGCCCGTGAACACCTTCCTGATTTGATCCTGCTAGATGTAAATATGCCCGGCCTTTCTGGCTTTGAAGTGATTTCCTATCTCAAAGCTGAAGCCAAAACCGCGCCAATACCCGTTTTGATGCTTACAGCCCTCGCCGATATTGATTCACGCGTACAGGGGCTAAAGCTGGGCGCAGACGATTATTTGACCAAACCATACAGCCCGCGCGAGCTGATGGAACGTATTCGTACCCGTCTGCGAAGCAAGCAGGAAACCGATGAGTTACGCGCCGTACAACAAGTGATTCGCGACACATTCGAGCGTTTTGTATCTCCCGCAGTCGTGGAACAGCTTCTGCGCAATCCTACACAGGTGCAGTTGGGTGGCACGCTACAGGAAATCACGGTGCTGTTCATTGACCTTGAAGGATTTACCAGCATTTCAGAGCGCGCCGATCCTGAAGAACTACTCGCCGTCTTAAATACGTATCACACCATGATGGTGAACGCCATCCGCGAACACGGGGGCACAGTAGACAAATTC
>CAZBPB010000334.1:0-4743 GCA_964493565.1 uncultured Pleurocapsa sp.
CGGCGAGATCAGCAACGGACCTTCAAGCTTGCGCCCGGTTTCATCATAAAGGCCGAGATAGAGCATGCCGCGCCTGGCATCGGCGGCGACGGCGATCGGCGCGCGAGATGTCGCGCCCGCTTAACTTCACGTGCCAGCTCACGCTGGCAGCGCGAACAGTTGCCAGTCTGGCGGCGCGGCTTGATCTTACCGGTTTCGGTAATGAAGCGGCGCAGTGTATCTATATCTTTGTAATCGAAGCACTTCCCGGATGGGCAATAAACCTGATTGCGGAAACGCCCACGTGGACCGCCGCGACGTTCGCCACGATCTCCCCGTTCGCCTCGGTCACCACGATCTCCTCGATCACTGCGTTCGCTACGCTCTTCATCATCGCGTTCGCGGGGGGGACGGCTTTCGAATTCTCTTTCGTCAGACACAGGTCAACTCTCCTGATGGTTCGATATATGTTGGTCAAAAGGCGTAGTCGCCGTCACTGTCGTCGCTGATAAAATCCATTTCACCGGACGAGCGACGGTCACCGAGCATTATCATCTCGTTGGCAACCACTTCAGTACGAAAATGCTTTTTTCCCTGATCATCTTCCCAGCCGCGCGTTTGCAAACGACCTTCGAGATAGACTTGCTGGTTTTTCACTAGATGCTGTTTGCAAATTTCAGCGAGTTGTCCCCACGCCACGATGTTGAACCATTCTGTTTCCTCGCGGCGTTCGCCATCCGCCGAAACCCAACTGCGACTGGTGGCAACACTAAAGCTGGTCACCGGCCTCCCATGAGGCGTAAATCGCATTTCCGGGTCACGGCCTACAACGCCGATAAGAATGACTTTGTTCAATCCACGCGGCATAGGTGTTTATCCTGCCGAAATGATGACAGCAATCCGGGCATTATTCTTCGGTGCGAACCACCAGATACCGCAAGATATTGGGCGAAAGGTTCAGGTTACGATCAATTTCCATGAGTGCCTTCGCTTCGATCTGGGACTCCATCAGCACGTAGTATCCTTCGCGCTGCTTGTCCACTTCATAAGCCAGCTTCTTACGTCCCCAGCGGTCAATCTTGGTGACTTGGCCGAGTTCGCCAGCTTCGATCCAGCCGCGCACCTGATCAATGGTATTGTTGACCAGATTCTCGTCGGCATTGTCCAAACGGACAATAAACGTAACTTCGTATGCACGTTTCATCGGGGGTACTGTATTCTCCTTTCCCCGGGATTGCCTTGCATGACGTGGATGCCTTTTGCAAAGCGGAAAGTTTGTGCGTGAGCGCGATTCGTTCGCGTATCGGCGCGCATCTTACCTGAAAGCGATTGTAGATTCAACGGTGATTTGCTGGTGATGCCTTTACAGTTGTGCTAAACCCTTAAGACGGTGACAATTGCTTACGCGAAAGTAGGTTCATTTTCGCAATCTGCGAACTCGCCAGCGCCAGCGCAACCACCAGCCAGAATAGCGTGATCGAACCCTGAAAATCTGTGCGGAAGAAATACAAATCCGCTACCGAATTGATCAACACCGTGAGCAGCGCCGCGTGAAAACCAAGATGCAGCGGCCAATGAAGTTCATCACTTTCCGCGCCCCTCCGCTGCTTCCAGCCGAAAACGAAAACTGCCGCCATAGTTGAAAGGAAGATGCCTACACCGACCAGCCCGATCTGGTTTGCCATGATCAAATACATGCTCGCCACATCGGTATATAAATCAATACTCGGCGACCCCGTGAAGCCAACGCCTGTGATCGGGTAGCGTGCAATCAGTTCAAGCGAGTCGCCATATTCGCCCAGACGCATTTGCGTGGCTAAATCCTGTGCTGTGAAGGCTTCAACAAAGCGCGTGACAAGGCTTTGTGTTTGTGGCAGCACCAGAATGAGCGCGGCGGCGAATGCCAGCAGAACCCAGAATTTCCGGAAGCCCTTAAAACAGCCGATGGCGACCAGTGCGATCCCGAATGCTAGCAGCGAGGCGCGGGAATAGGTGAGTATCATTGCCAGTGCAATCACGCCCTCCGCTAGCCATATCAGCCACACGGGACGGATTATCGGTTTGCGCGCAAAAAGTTGTGGCGCTAGCATCGCCGCCGAAATGGCAAGATAGCCCCCCAGCGCGTTAGGGTCTACCCATGTGCCAATCGCTCGTTCACCTAAAGAAGGGGTATCTTCAATATAGCGAATCACCCCGCCATTGGGATAACCAATACGCGCCAGCCTCACCAGCACATTTTCCGCCGTCTGGTCACTAAGCGCATACAGCCCAAGAGCGATCACAGCCTGACCGACTGCCAGCACCCCCAACACAATCAACAGTCGTTTAAGAGTTCTGGCATCACGGACGATATCCACCAGCACGAAGGCCATGCCAATGCTGAGCAGCGTCTCTGCAAATTGGCGTAGGTCGGCAGAAGTTGGCCTTGCCCAGCGAATGCCGAGTACAAAACTCAAGATCAGCCATACGATGTAGAGCGCGATAAAACCGTGAACCGGCGTTAGGCGAATGCCGCGCCGCTGTCCGATCATGAACTGCGCTAGATACACAAGAATGAACGCGCCGAAAGCAGCATCCAACAAAGTAGGGGTAAAGCCGATTTTGAACGGGAATGTGCCAAAAGGCAGAATCGCCATGACTGCGACTATGCCATACAGCGCCGCAGTCAGGTTGGTGAGCATGTATAGACCGGCAAGCACACCTAAGATGACACCGGCGGCAATCACCGGCCCGGCAACTGCTAGCAGCAGACCAATACTCCCGGCAAGTCCGCCTATGGCAAGCCCGATCAGAAGGGCATAGAGCCGCCGATCCATGGTGGCGATACGCTGTTGCAGCCCATTAGCCGTTTGCATGTCGCAGTCCTGATATTCCCCACCATACAAAAAACGCTGTCAACCCGATCCAGATGGTCAGGCTGATAACCGCCCCAATCGTAAAGCTAAGCGGCTGATATGTGAAGGTTACTTGATGTTCGCCTGACGGAAGCTCAATGGCGGAAAGCGCGCCGTTTGCCCTCAGAATTGGCACCGCTTGCCCGTCAATTTCGGCTTGCCAGCCGGGATAGTAAACTAAGGCTGCTGAGAGATACCCGCTGCTAGGACTATTGGTCTGGATTTCTACTCGTTCCGGCGCGAAGTAAGTTACTTCTGCTTCGATAGGCTCGCGGTTATCCAGCATCTGCTCATTCGTGCTTTCCAGAATCAACGTTGAGCGCAAATTGATTGACGGATCTTGCAGCAGTTGCATCGCTGCGTCGTGATTCTCCGCCTCATGAACATCAAACATGACCTGCGCGAATGGACGCGGATTATCGAGTTCGTGTAAGTTGATTTCCCCGAAACGGTCTGCGCCGTGATCCACAATTTCAGAAGGGACAGGCAGCTCATCCCAATCCGAGAACACATATTTGACTGCAAACAGTTCCCATGCGCGCGGGTTAGGAAAACCCGCCTCAATAATTGCACGGGCATCGCTCAAAAACAGCGGGCTGATGCCGTGAATATCCTGAATACCGTACATGCTACCAAAATTGCCGCCTAAGCCCCGAAAGCCATCCACGCGGAAGGAGCTACTATCAGCTAGAACGCCCGTAACAATGGCGGGTGGCGATATGGCAATCTGCTGGTCGGCTGGCACAGGGTCATACGTACTTTGTGCGTTCCAATTCACCGTGAATAATTCAAACGCAATCAAGGCAGGAATGACCCATAACACCCGGCGATCCGGCACCGTGATCAGTAAAGGCAAACCCAGCCAAACCACACCAATGATCACTGTGGCGAAGGTAATATGCTCCAGCGCGTTAAGGTAATTGCTTGGATCGCCGATCCAGACCACGAATACCAGCGCCAGCACCGCTAGTGCAAAGAAAAAGCACCAGCGCAGCCCGCGCCGTAAACGAGCTAAATCCGGGTCATCTTGTGCAGGCCGCCAGCTAAACAGCGCCACTAACCCGCTGCCCGCCAAAATCGCCAGACAGTTTGCCACCAGAAACGCTGCCCGTTCCTGACCACGAAAGAAACGTAATCCCGGAAGTAGGTTGTACAGCGCCGGATACAACGCGCTGTTTTCGCCTAAACTCCATAGTAATGCCACGATACCAATAATTCCGAAGAAAATGGCTTGCGGCATTTTGCGCCATACGGCAATAGTTGCAAGCACTAATCCCGGAAAGCCAACATACAGCGGCGAAAACAGGCTGAGAATGTCGGGGAACAGGAATTGCAGCAGGTCTTGTGCCGGAAAGCCATTAGCTTTGGCATCAAAGGTGAAATCAGCGCGCGCGGTCTGCGGCAGGTATTCCAGCCCCGGGATCAATTGCACTGCCGCTAGCCCGAACGCCAGTGTGCCAAAGATTGCCGAACCGATCACGAATGTCGTCCAGCGCCAGCGTGAGGTATAAACCAGATACGCAAAATAGGCGATGTAAAACAGGGTTAGGAAATAGCTGCTCTGCGGGTGACCGGCAAGCCATGATAAACCGAGCGCCAGTCCAGTGATGGTCAGCCAGCGGTAGCGCAGCCTGTCGCCGCGCGCAGCCTCCAGTAAGCCTAATGCTCCCAACGGTAGCCACATGCAGGCTTCCAACAACGCAAGTTGTAAAGGTGGGTAGCCAGTCAGGAAACCGCCGTAACTGGCTATTACCGCCGCGCTGAAACTACCTGCGATGCTGCCGCTGTACCTTCCGGTCAGGCGGCGCACAAAGGCATACGTCATGATGCTGTAAGCGAGCACGTGCGCAGCCATTTCTAGTTCAAGCGC
>CAZBPB010000335.1:0-4739 GCA_964493565.1 uncultured Pleurocapsa sp.
ATATGTTTGGGGTGTTTCTTTCTCAAACCATACGTGCTGGCAGTTGCCTGTGCCGAGATCAACCTCACATTGGGCAAACGCCGCATCAACTTCTGGCGCGCTGCTCCCTAAATCGAAGCATCCGGCGGGTACCAGTACCATATCAATGCCGCTAAAGGTTTGATGTATCGGTGTCCAATCATCATTTCTGGTGACTACCGAAAGTGCGAGCGGGATAGGAGTGAGCGTGGGGGCGGGCGTAGCTGTCGGCGCGCTGACCACGACTGGCACCTGAATCGCGCTGCTGCCACCCGCCCCGGTCACAATCAGAGAAACCATATAAATACCCGGTGTGACAAAGGTATGGGATGGCGCTTCCTGGGAATCCGTTACGCCATCGCCGAAATCCCACGAATAGGATGTGATACTGCCCGTAGACTGGTTGACGAACTGTACAGTCATTGGCGCGCTGCCAATCGCCGGATTCGCCTGAAACGCCGCCGCCGGCGCTGGAATTATGGTTGGGGTAATTGTCGGTGTAATCGTTGGGGTGTTTGTTGGCGTGTGGGTTGCAGTAGCCGGCAGGGGCGTATTCGTCCACAGTGTCGCCGTTTGCGTTAAGTCTTGTTCGAATAAAGCTGTTAACGCAGCGTTGAATGTCCCCGTGATGTCAACAGTTGGCGTGGCTGTCCACATTTTGGCAGTTGCGCTCTGAATGAAGTTGTAGGTTGCTTGTGCTGCAACCAGCGGATCCACAGCGGTTGTCTGGATCAGGGTCGCCGTTGGTCTAACTGGCGTGTTGGTACGGGTGGGCGCGGGAGTATGACTATTGGTCGGGGGTATGGGAGTTTCGGTTGCCGTTGGTGTAACAGGTGTGTTGGTGGCCGTATATGTGAAAGTGGCTGTCAAAGTTGCGGTATCAGTAGCAGTTGCGGCAGCACTAGCAGTAGCCAGCACAGGCGTATCTGTAAGTGTTGACGCGATGGTAGCCGCTTCGGTTGCTGTTGCTGTATCCATCACGCTCACGCTTTCAACCGTTGCAGTATCGGTCAGCGTGTGTGACGGCTGAACAGCCACAGCGGTTTGCGTGAACGAGTTAGCAAGCGCTGCTGTTCGCTGCTCCTGCGAAATCAACAATACGGCCAGTATCCCGATTATCATCACCGCAACCCCCGCCACCCACAGCAGCGAGCTGCGGTAAAACGGTCTGGCAGGCGGTGGAGGTGGCGGCACCGGCACAGGGGTTGAAACTTTTGGCGTTATCACCGGTAATGGTGTGCCCGGGGTCGTCGGAGCTAATTTGAATAAAACAAACTGAGTAGAGTCTTCATGAACGCTGGCGACCGCCGCGCTAAATGCTTGTGCGAATGCTGTGACCGTCGGAAAACGTTCCGTCGGGTTTTTAGACAATGCGCGGTTCATGACCGTCGTCACTGATTCTGGAACATCGCTGCGATAGGCAGTAGGTGGGGTGGGAGGCTCATGAATGTGTTTATTCATCAGGGCATAGGGCGTATCCGCTTCAAAAGGCGTATGCCCTGTGACGAGCTGGTAAATCATCACTGCCACAGAATACTGATCAGAAGCGGGCGTTAATGCTTCACCGCGCCACTGTTCTGGTGACATATACAATGGTGTTCCCAGTGTTGCTCCGGTGCTGGTCAGTTTCGTGCTTGCTTCCATCAGACGGGCAATGCCGAAGTCCGTAAGATAGACGCTGCCCTGATTGTCAAACATGATATTGCCGGGCTTAATATCCCGGTGGATTACGCCTTTGCTGTGCGCATAATCGAGCGCGCTGGCGATCTGCTTCAAAACGTCAGCAATCTCAACCAGCGAAATCGTGGTATGACCCTTTAATTTATGCTGCTGTGCGCGTTCAGAAAGCGTGCCTCCAGTGAGCAGGCGCATCACGATGTAAGATACATCCTCCGCTGTACCGTAATCGTAAACCGGGACGATGTGCGCGTGTTCTAAGCTGGCAGCAGTTTCAGCCTCGCGGGTGAAACGTTCAATGTAACCGGGGCTGGCGACCAGATGGGCAGGTAATACTTTGATCGCCACCTCGCGCTTCAGGCTGGCTTGAAAAGCGCGATACACGGAGCCCATGCCACCTTGACCCAGAAGTTCGCGAAGCTCATATTGACCGAGCATCTGCTTATCTGAATTGGCATCCGGCATTGAGGAAAATCCTCAGCTTAAGAAGCGTTATGAGAGAACTACAAGCATAAGATATTCGCCTGTAATTGGCAAACACGAGAGAAATTAGGCTTGAATATGACGATTGACAAGCACATATAGATAGCAGTATAATCTTCGTTTGCGTAGAAGCATGTCCTCAAAACCTAATTCATGAAGCAAGTTTCCCCGGTCTTTATACCCTTTTACAGAACCGCTGTTGTGTGTTCTGTATTTTTCATTTAGCACGGTCATCAATTCGCAGTCCTTAGTGGAGGAGCGGTGCCTTGCAGCGGTTAACCCAAACGAAGAACTATTCGCGTTTATCGGAAGTACAGGAACTGCCGTCGCTCATCGAAGTTCAGCTTGAATCTTTCCGCTGGTTTTTGGAGGAGGGCTTAGGTGAACTCTTCGATGAAGTCAGTCCGATTGATAGCTTCAACGGCAACCTAAAGCTGTATTTTCCCGGCAACAGCGCCGAAGCCAGAGAACTTGGCTTGAAGTACTGGTTTGAGGAGCCGAAGTACAGTAAAGAAGTTTGCCTTGAGCGCGACATGTCTTATGCCGCGCCGCTCTACATTCGTGTCGGCCTCGTCAATCGTGAAGCCGGTGATGAAGTGATCACGTCGGATATCTTCATGGGCGATTTCCCCATGATGACCGAAAAAGGCACATTCATCATTAACGGCACTGAGCGCGTAGTAGTCAGTCAGTTGATCCGTTCGCCCGGCGTCTATTTCGATGCAGTGGAAGAACGTACCACCGGTCGCGCGCTTTCAACTTCTAAACTGATTCCTGATCGCGGCGCGTGGATGGAATTTGAAACCCGCAAAAGCGATTACCTCACAATCAAGTTCAATCGCAAGCGTACTATTCCGGTCACCATTTTGCTGCGCGCATTGGCGGCAGTGAAAGATCAGATGCCAGTAGATTTCTCGCCAATTCAGACGGGCAGCGATGAAGAACTGCTGGCAATTTTTGCCGAGGTTGATAACAACACGGATCGTCGTTATATCGAAACCACTATCAAGAACGAGCCGAAGTGGGAACTGAAGAAAGATCAAACCCTCGCGCAGGCGGCGTTGATTGAATTCTACCGTCGTATGCGCCCCGGCGATCCGCCAACGCTGGATAATGCCCGCGAGTTTCTGATCAGCCAGTTGTTTGATCAGCGCCGCTATGATCTTGAGCGCGTAGGGCGCTATAAGCTGAACCAGCGCCTAAACAGCGGCGTGCCACAGGAAGTACGCACGGTGACGAAGAAAGACATCGTCAAACTGGTTGAGCGCATGATCATGATCAATAACGGTCAGGTCGGCAAAGACGACATTGACCATCTGGGTAACCGCCGTGTGAAAACCGTTGGCGAATTGATCCAGAACAAACTGCGCGTGGGGCTGCGCCGTACCGAGCGCGTGGTTCGCGAACGTATGTCCATTCGTGAAAACGATAATGTGACCCCCGTGGCGCTGGTCAATATCCGCCCGATTGTCGCGGCTATCCGCGAATTTTTTGGCTCATCACAGCTTTCGCAGTTCATGGAACAGACCAACCCGCTGGCTGAATTGACGCATAAACGCACCCTTTCCGCGCTTGGCCCCGGTGGTTTGCGCCGTGAACGCGCGGGCTTCGACGTTCGCGACGTGCATCACAGCCACTATGGTCGTATCTGCCCGATTGAGACGCCAGAAGGTCCGAACATCGGTTTGATTGGTCGTCTTGCCAGCTATGCGCGGGTGAACCAGTACGGGTTTATCGAAACCCCGTATCGCAAGGTTGAGAAGTTCCTCGCCCCGAATGATCCGCAGATCATCGGGCGCGTTATCCGCGAAGATGTAGAAGACGAAAACGAAAAGGTTATCGCCGAAGAAGGCGCGGTTGTTGATACCAAATTGGCTGACAAACTGGCGAAGAAGGGCATCGAAAAAGTGCCTGTGATGCCTTTTGTGACCGGTGAAATTCTGTATTTGTCCGCAGATCGCGAAGACGAATATGTAGTCGCACAGGCCAATGCCAAACTGGATGATCGCGGAAACTTCGTTGATGATCGCGTGTCTGCCCGTTTGAACCAGAAATTCCTGAATGTGTCGGTACGTCGTATTGACTATATGGATATCGCGCCGCGCCAGATCGTAGGCATCAGCGCCGCGCTTATTCCATTCCTTGAACATGACGACGCCAACCGCGCCTTGATGGGTTCCAACATGCAGCGGCAGGCTGTGCCTTTGCTTCAGCCGGATGTGCCGATTGTTAGTACCGGTATGGAATCGCAGGCAGCAAAAGACAGTGGTCAGGTGTTGCAATCTGAGGTAGACGGTGAAGTAATCAGCGCGCAGGGTGACCGCATCGTCATTCGTCTGGCAAATGGTGATGAACAGGTCTACCGCCTGCGTAAGTTCAACCGCTCCAACCAGTCAACTTGCGTGGATCAGCGTCCTATCGTCACGAAGGGGCAGTTGGTCACAAAAGGACAGGTCATCGCTGACAGTTCATCTACCTACCTTGGCAGCCTCGCGCTTGGTCATGACGTGCTTGGCGCGTTCCTGAGCTGGGGCGGCGGTAATTATGAAGACGCGCTGCTG
>CAZBPB010000336.1:0-700 GCA_964493565.1 uncultured Pleurocapsa sp.
TGATCATCAATAATAACGGGCAGCAACCCGAAACGGCCTTCGCCTGCGACCCATTATTTGACGGCAGAATTTCTGCCTTTATAATGTTTGCATTCCTCAGGCCAGTCATCGGCTAATTTCCCCGTGTCGGCTGTGCGGATCATGCTCTACTTTTTATTGTGTGACACCCAACTTCGGAAGCAGGGCAGATACGCATGGCAGTCCACACCTTCGCGGCAAAGCAGCCCGTGCAAGCCTCTATTTCTGCATCTAAAAAACAGCAACCAGCACAATCCCCTGAAGAACGCAGCGCCGCCCCAAAAGGTCATTACCTGAGCTTACAGCGCAAGCTGGGCAACCGCGCGACAGCGCATTTGCTGGCGCAGCGGCAGCAGCAGGCTGAAGCGCCTAGCGGGAAAGCTAGCGGTCAACACACTGGCGTGGGATTGATTCAGCGGTTTCCGAGCCACAAGGAAGTTGAAAAGCGCAGCTCAAGCGGGTCAAGTAAACTAAGTGTGAATAAGGTCGTCAATTGGGCTAAGGCGGAATTATCGACATTTGATACGGTAATCCAGTTGATAAAGCTATATAACAAGGAACAGGCAGAAACAAAGGTCGGAAATAATCAGCAAACACGCCAGACGCAAGTAAACAAGTTCAGCATGCATTTAGACCAGATACAGGCATTTGCTCACAAGTATATTGCCGCGCATATGGATGA
>CAZBPB010000336.1:710-4734 GCA_964493565.1 uncultured Pleurocapsa sp.
TAAAGGCGATCGTGACGAAACTATTGAAAGCTTCAAAACTTTAGGGAAAGAAATTGTTATTGAAAAACTGGATTTGAACCGGATAGTCCAGAACGAAGACTACAATCAAACAGGTCAAAAAGAAAATAAGACCTCATGGCAAGAGGCTGTTGCCATGACTGCGCGATCAAACGCAGGGAAGCGTGCCGATGTTGCCACCCTTGTTGCCACGCTTGGCCTTCCTCTAAACTTCGTCGCCGGGCTTGATCCGAACCTTCTGGAAAATCTGGTTGCAGCAGATGCTGCCCTCAAAGCTGGCAACATGCAGTTGGCCGAGGCTACTTTTCTTGTGCTCTCGGTGGGCATACCGAGTATTTGGCCGCTCATCAAAAGCGCATTGATGCGCAAACACCTCGGGAACATAAACCCGGGTCTTGAAAAGGCGTTGTCCCAGGGTTTCGAACATAACGATCCGAATGCACAGCAAGCATTTGGCGCCAAAGCTGCGATCCTTGAGGATGATGTAACGAATGCTTTCGCCAGTTTTCAGGGCAAACACAATCTCGACGCAAGTGATGAGGCGATTGAGAATCAGTCTAATAAAAACATTGATGGTGAAGCAAGGCCGCAGGGGTGGGCTAAAGATTTCAAGCGGCGGCAGGCATGGGAAAGGAAGAACGTCAATCTTGCGGACTTTCAAAACCTGGGGACGCACGAACAATTCGCGATAAGCGAATATGCTGGCGAGTCTGCGCCTTACAACGATGCGCTGCGTGGGGATATTTCGACCGGAGGGTTTGATCAAGATCAGTATTCGAAAACCCTTAGCCTGATCTCTGCCTTGAACAAATTACCACCCTACGTGGGGCCGGTATACCGCCATGACAATTTATTCGAGGGTTTCCGAGAAGCGAATGAGGTGGGTGCTTCTACAACCGATATGGCATTCTACAGCACCACCAAAGATGCCAGTTCTTTGAAGAAAGTTGAGGGACGCCCAAATCCGGATGTGCTGATTGTGCTTCAGTCAAAAACAGGGCGATTCGTCAAGCCGCTCTCCGGTTTCAATAACTTCCTGTCGGGCGATGAGAATGAAGTGCTTTTCAAGCCGGGCGTCCGTTTCAGAATCACCAAGCGCTATGATGCTGCGAACGGTGGTAAAGGCCCGGGCAGTTTTCCGAGGGACATGGATCCCGAACTGAAGAGTGCGCTCGATCAGGATGCGAAGAAAAACCATATTCAGATTGTGCTGAAGAAGGTTGAGGAATAATCTTGCATTCAACCCTGTCCGCAGCGGGCGACGAAGCTGAGATCATGTATGCCACAGGATTCGACAACCCTGTTGGGATGTACGTGAAATGGTTGACACCGGGCGAGGGGCGCGAGGCACTCAATTTACTTCTGTCTGAAATCTTGATTCTTGAATTTGATCACCTGACGACGGCGATCATCAACGGCGAGACGTACCGTGTTGAGCCGCTGCGGGAATTGGCACAGCGCGGAGGAAGCTGGCTGAATACCCGCCTTGAGCATGATCCCGAACGCTATGATCTGATTCGTGATGATGAGCAGGTGCATCATCAGGGCAAGCGGCTGGACTTGCTGCGTTCTGCGGAATTGACGCTGCGCGTTGCGCTTAAAGGTTTTGAGGGACAGGAAGAGCCGCCTTCATGGGTGGAGCGCTCTAGAAGCGTATACCCGCTGCTGCTTGAAGCACTGGATGGGCAGGACATTTTCCAGCCCGTTGGGAATTGAACTTTACTCGTAACCAACCTCACCCCTCAATCCCCTCTCCGCGCGCGGCTGAGGGGAAGCGAAGCGCGGCGCAGCAGGGCGAGGTTTAACAGATCCCACAATTATGAAATACGCTTATATCTCGTTCCTATGGCGGAGCGGAGACTGAGTTACGAAACATCTTTTGATGTCACTTGAGAATCACAAAAAAGCACTTATGGATTTCCCATAAGTGCTTTTTTATTAGAAATTCGCGGCGCTTCCCCGCGCAGGCGGGTGAAATTGGGTTTGATTACGCCTGTTCCGGTTCAGAGTCGGATGGAGCGTCCGGGGCTTCGGCAGCCGGAGCCTCTTCAGCAGGCGTATCTTCAGCGGCAGGTGCTACCGGAGCCGCATCCACGCTAACTTCTTCCGGAACCGCCGCGGGCGCCGATGCTGCGTTCACTAGCTGCTCGAAGGCAGCAGCGTCCTGGTCAACCACTTCCTGAACAACAATCTGTCCATTAAAGTTGTTCGACTGCATGCGCGAGAAGACCTGATCCCAATCAGCCGATTCCACAAGTACGGCGAGCGCCGATTCCTCGGATGTCATGTTCTCGCCCAATTCCTTCAGCAGTTTGTTCTTGATGCCCCGATCAAACAGGCTGAATGCCGTACCCAGGGCGGCTCCAGCTGCGATCCAGCCTGCCGGCCCAAGCAACAGCGCGAAGAGCACGCCAATGGCACCACCCTTGAGAAAACCCTTCTTGGCGCCGTCATCTTTGGTCTGATGCAGCTTAATCTTGCCGTTCTCAGTCTTGGTAATGGCGACTGCATCTTTCAGCTTGATCAGATTCTCTTTAGACAGGCCGACCACGACAGCCAATGCCGCCTCACCTGTTTCCTGTTTAGGATATTTGACGACAATGAAGCTGTATTTATTGTCTGCCACTATTATTCTCCTTGATATTATGAACGATACCTATTCTACTGTGAGTTCACATCACATTCTATGGTGTCTCTGGCGGAGAGGGGAAGCCCCACAGTAAACCATGCTCAATTCAGCCAGCTTATGGTTGACCAGTCGGTAAGCGCGGCGGCGACCACACAGCCGGTTTCAATATCCCATTTGTAGATGGAACCATCGAGATCCACTGAAAACAAAAACTGGCTGTCTGGCGACCATGCCATGCGCATGAAGGGCGGCACATCTTCAACAAAGCTGCGTGAGGGCTGATCATCGTCTCTGGTTACATCCCACAAAAAGAAGCCGGTAGAGGTGGCGCGGGCAATAGTGTGACCATCCGGCGACCAGCGTACATCAAACGGCCTGCCGGTGCTGCCTTGCAGCGTTCTGAGTAACTCCCCTGTTGAGATATCGAATAGACGGACAGATGAATTTGTAGGGTTGCCGATGGCGATCTGGCTGCTATCGCCAGACCATGAGAAGGTGCTGATGATGTTATCCGGTGATTCGATAATGCGGGGCACTGTGCTGTCAAGGGAATGCAGCCGCAGCCGATAATCATTCAAATCAGCGGCGGCCAGATACTGATTGTCTGGCGACCACCCGAGTCTGCTATAAAGTGGGATACTTTCCAGATCGTGGACATCAAACAGGATCATCATTCCTCGAGATACGTCCATCAACCAAATATTTCCGACAATATCGGAAGCTGCCAGAAGCATTCCTTGCGCCGACCATGCTAAAGAGAAAGGGCGAATGGAGAATAACTGCAATAAAGATTGTTCTTCAAAACCCCAGATTTCAACACCGATATCAGTATCCAGTCGGTGGCGCACATTCCCATCAAAGAAGGTTGCTGCCAGCAAATTGCCTTCTGAGGACCAGCCTAAATCGTAGTAGCGCCCGATGTTCATCGGAGTGACTGCTCCCAACCAGGTTTCCAACGCCAGCGTTTCGCCATCGAAGATAGCCAGGGTATCTCCTCTGGCTACGGCAAGTTCTTCCCCGGTCGGGCTAATGGCAATTTCGGTGAAGTTCCAGGCGTTGCCCAACGGCAAGTGCGCGTTTAATAAGAGTTCCCAACGCTGGTGGTACTGCTGGTTTTGCGGGAAGGGGAGAGGCGAGGGAGAGGATTAGGAGTAAGAATGCGAGTATTAGGAATAGTTTGTGCATGGTGGGAAAGCCCTCACCCCTGCCCCTCTCCAAGGCGTTGGAGAGGGGAATTTACCGGCAAAGCGTTGTGATTGTAAGGACGCGATAAAATTCGTTCACTGTGGGCGATCCATCGGCTCGCTCCTACGAAACATGCTATGCATAGCGTACCCGAAAATTTACGCGCTCACATTCCTCACCGTTCCCTAACCG
>CAZBPB010000337.1:0-4725 GCA_964493565.1 uncultured Pleurocapsa sp.
GCGCGTGTGTTTAGCAGCTTCCACAGCCGCATGCGGTCATGCCTTTCAACTCAAGTCTGTTCAGACAACTATCCCCTCAAGAGAAAGTTATCTGAACAGCCTACCCTGAATGACGTTACTCATTGATCTGATGGACTTAAGTGTACAACAAACTTAAGTTTCCCGCAGATCGCTCACTGTGGGCTGCCATTCGTCATCTGTGCAGTGGTGCTGGCAGCGCCAGACGAAATGGTGACATCATAGGTTCCCACACCACCATTTGCCGTCAATCCACCCGATGACGCATAACCCTGCGGATCAGTGGTCGTGCTGTAGTTATATCCCCCGCCAGCATTATCAAAAGTCAGGCTCGGTTCATCAGTAGTTTCTGGTACAGGCGCCGAGAAATTGACCTGTACCCCGGAGATCGGCTCACCCCCGCCGCCTTGAACCAGCACAATAATCGGGTCGAACCAGTAATAGGGAAATGTTGTCTGACCATTTCCCTCGGTCACGATAATTTGCGCTGGTTCAGGCGTAGGCGCCGGGTTATTCGTCAGGTTAAAGAATACAGCACCGATTTCATTGGGGCCGTAGGCTGTCCCTGACCACCCACCTGCATACTCATTAGCTGTGATAACCGGGGATGTCGCATATCCGTTAGCGTCACTGGTGGCATAGGCAATATTTGACGCATCAGGGAAAATACCCGCAGGGCTTTCCTGTCCTAAGTCAAGCAAATACTGCACCTCTGCGCCGGGAACGCCATTTCCAAAACTGTCCACGATCTGTACCACGATCGGGTTCGCAAATGCGGTAAGCACCTGTGCTAATTGACCGTCACCGCTAACCGCTAATATCGCGCTCGGCGCGCCCGCTGTTGCCGTCACCGTAAAGAAATAGCTCAGCATATTTTGTCCGGCGGGTTTTGCCAGCATTTCCAGCTTTGGCCCGTACACGCTGGTCGGCACTGTCGCCACCACGTCAAACGTGCCCGTCGGTGATGGGTTTACGGTGAACGCCGATGTCGTGGCGTAACCATTGGCGTCGGTCACAACCGTTTCAACGTTGGTAGTCGTCGCGGCAAACGTCCCCGATGGGCCGGAAGCCGGTGCCGTAAAGGTAACCGGCACACCCGGTACGGGCGTCCCGTAATAATCCAGCACTTGCAGCGTAAATGGTACGCCTGATCCTCCCACTGGAATGATCTGTCCGCCGCCGCTGGAGCCGCCAAAGCCGGTCGGTATTCCCGGCGGGATAGGCGTGTTGGTAGCTGTTGGGGGTATCGGTGTATCTGTCGGCACAGCCGTCGGCGGCACTGCTGTCGGCGGCACAGCCGTTGGCGGCACAGCCGTTGGCGGCACTGCTGTCGGCGGCACCGCTGTTGGCGGCACTGGCGTAAATGTCGGCATCGGCGTAAAGCTGGGAAGCGGCGTATTCGTTGGCACAACCGGAATGAACACCTGCGTATTGGTCGGTGTCGGGGTAATTGTGCGCGGTGGCTGAATACTATTGGCATCCGGCAGCACAATTTCGTAGTTGATCACGCTTTCAGTGATCTCTTCCATCGCCTGCAGGTCTTCAATTTCTTCCCCGGTCATCGGGCGGAAGGCACCCCACACGCTTGAGAAATCGGTGCCAAGCTCTTCAATATCGCCGAAAAAGAAGAAGTCATCTGTTTCGGGGTCGCCATCATCCGGCGGCAGCCCGCAGTAAACGGCATAGGCCACGTTGCCTTCCGGCAGCGCCACGTTACCATCGTTCAAATTCACCTCACCGTTCACCACCGTAAGCTGCATAACGCCGCAGCGGTCGCCGGGTTCTTCTCCCTCAGCCGGGGGCGGCGCGCTTAGGCGCTGTACGATGTCGTCCGGCAAATCAAGCTGGCTCAAAATTTCATCTGGCGCACCCGTGATGCTGGTCATGATGATGGTTGAGCCGATCATCACGTCCGCGCCATTCACATTCACGTTCACCTGTGAGTTTTCCGGCCCCTGAATCAGTATTTGATTCGGCGCTTGCGCGCAGGAAGGCTGTCCCAATCCGGTGCGGAACAGGAAGGCTTGCATCGGCGTGCGCGATTCAGGGGAAATTACTGGCAGCAAACTGCTGTCAAATGCTTCCAACGACGCAAACGGCACCCATCCGCCAGTCGCATCTTCATCTGGCACGGCAGGATCAACATAGACAACGCGTACCCATACACCGGTTTCATCCAGCGCATCTGCTTCCAGAAAAGTACCCGTAGGCACGCTTCCGACAATATTGGCGTTCGGGGTGGGCAGGGTGCGTACCGCCACTTCGGCACTGGTCACTACCGCCAGCGGTTCAACCGGCAGTACCGCTTCTTCCGGCGGCACCGCGTTCACCACTGTCGCATCCCCGAACAGCAGGAAATTGACCGATTGGCCGGGCAGCGAACCGGGCAGGTTCGCTTGCATGTTCATCAGCGCCACACCCCAAACATCTTCCTCAACATCTATCTGGGTAGTGCTGATGCTTTGCAGCGAGAGCAGCTCGGCCTGATCCGCGGGCTGGCTGAAATAATCTTCAGGCACGTCCTGATTGAAGGTGGCGTTCACCTGTGTATTACCATAGCAGGCGCTGTTACGGTCAACCGTTGAACAGTTCTCTTCCAGTTTCTCAATCACCTGATTGATGAAATCAGGGCATACTTCGTCAGCGGCTGCGCTGCCCGCGCCGGGAACGACCTGTGCAACCGCCGTCTGTATAAACCCGCGAAGGAATAATCCTTCGATCAGAATGACCGTGACCACCAACATCGCCAGCCGTACAAGCCATTTTTGTGAGATGCGGTTCAACATGGATACCTTTCCCATCATAAAGAACAGCGGCGCTGTCCTTCTAATCATCTGTTTTGCCTGCAATCTGTTTCATGTCATCAGGTTACGGTGTTGTGAGAAACTCACCTGATACCGCCACTCTAAATTCTATATCGAATGTATTGAGATTTCATTTACTTTGTTAAGAATCTTCTGCACTTCTTATCTATTCCGGGTCGCGAAAATACGCGAATAGGGTCGTACCAACCTGACAGGGATGGCTATAATCTTGTTTTACCTGTTCTGTTGCTTATTAGGCAGTCACCCTTTATGACGATCACCCGGTTTCGCCAACAGGTTTTTTCGCTCGGTTTCCTCTGGCAGCTTATTCTGCTGGTAATGGGAATCATCATCTCGGCAGTTGCCGTCGTACTCTTTGAAGCCCCGTTCAATATCGCGCCGGGCGGCGTCTCTGGCCTCGCGATTATCATTAACAGCATCACCGGCTGGCCGATTGGCGTGATGATCATCCTCGGCAACATCCCCATCCAGTTTATCGCCTACAAAATGCTCGGCGGTTGGAAAGTTGTCGCCAGCACTTTCGTGGTAGTCATCGCGTATTCAGTGCTTATAGATGTGCTTACGCCTCATTTCCCCACGACAGGCATCAGCAGCGATGTGTTCCTGAACGCCCTCTTTGGCGGTATCGTTGGCGGCATCGGCGCAGGCTTAATTTTCCGCGCAGGCAGCACGCTGGGCGGCACCTCAACACTTGGACGAATTCTTCAGGAAAAATTCGGGATTCCACTTTCTTCCAGCGCCCTGTACACCGACTCTGCCGTTATCCTGCTGGCGGGGCTGGTATTTGGCTGGGAAAGCGCGCTCTATGCAATGGTCACGTTATTTGTGGCTGGCGCCACCGCTGACTACGTACTGGAAGGCCCATCTGTGATTCGCACCGCCGTGATCATCACCGATTATCCCCGCGAAGTTGCAGATACCGTTCTCACCAACATGGGGCGCGGCGTTACTGCGTGGGAGGTTGAGGGGATGTTTACCGAACAGAAACATACTGTGCTGTACATCACCATCGGGCGCGCGCAGGTAAACCCTTTGCGTAAGCTGGTGTTCGCCGCCGATCCCAAAGCCTTTGTGGTTATCGGTCAGGGACACAGCGCCTACGGGCAGGGTTTCCGCGAAATACGCGGCAAAACGCGCACTGAAATCGGCGGCGGCAGTTCGTGAACAGGTGTGCATGTAGGCGATCAGCAGTTCAGCGGCTCATCCCGCTTAAGCCCGCCCGATTCTGGTAGGGCGGCAGAGTCATAATAGATAATTTCGTTCTTTTCGAAACTCGCTCATCCCCCAATGCTATTCCCTCTATCTGAGGACGCGGGGCAAGGGGTTGAGCACTAAAAAGAAAGGTTATTTTTGATGATCACGCTTTCCGATATTCAAGCCGCGCGCCAGCGTATTCGTGGCTATGTACGCCATACGCCGGTCATCACCACACGCAGCGCCCTCACGCTCGCGCCAGAATCGCTGCATCTCAAGCTCGAAAATATACAGGTCGCAGGGTCATTCAAGACGCGCGGCGTATTCAATACCCTGCTGCAATTGGACGATGCCGCTAAAGTCCGCGGAGTCGTCGCAGCCAGCGGAGGCAATCACGGCGTGGCGCTGGCTTATGCCTCTAAGCGCCTTGGCATCTCAGCGACTGTGTTTCTGCCCGAAAGCGTCTCTGAAGACCGCGTGAATCGCATTGAGGTTTGGGGCGCTGAAGTGATACAAGCTGGCAGCGCGTGGGATGATGCCCATGCCGCAGGGCTTGCCTATGCCAGCGAACGCAGCATGACTTATGTACACCCCTTTGGCGCCAATGCCACAATCGCCGGTCAGGGTACGTTGGGGTTGGAACTGCTGGAAGATGTGCCGGAGTTGGATATCGTGCTGATCGCTATCG
>CAZBPB010000338.1:0-3892 GCA_964493565.1 uncultured Pleurocapsa sp.
ACTTATGGAATCGGAAAACCGCAGGTTAGGCGAAGCGGCAGCCTTAGCAGCAACTGATATTATCTTAGTAGGAAATGCGCAAACCCGGGCGATTCAGGACGGGTTGCGTTTAGCAGGCTTTCCAACTGAACATTGGCAGGTGGTAGATACCTTAAAGGAAGCTATTGACTGGTATCAGCGCAACTTAAGCACCGGGGATACCGTATTATTTCTGAACGACCTACCGGATACCTATTTGCGCTGAACTATGGAAATAACACAAACTTTGATGCTGTCTATTGCTGTGGCAGCAATGGTCTTTGGCATTTTGCTCACATTCATCCCCCTCATCCCCGGCGCAGTCATAGTGTGGGGCATCGGCATCATTACCGCCTTTGCAGACCACTTTGATCGGATTACCGTACTAGCCGCAATCATCATGACGGGGCTGATGATCCTGTGCGAAACCCGAGATTTCTGGCTACCGATATTTGGGGTTAAAATGGCGGGACTTTCGTGCCTAACATCTATAGGCGCGATGGTCGGTGGTGTAGTTGGCATAATTGTGATCCCTTTGCCGGTTGTAAATGCGCTCATAGGCAGTGTAATCGGCGCAGTGATTGTTGAATTGATCAGCGCGAGGAAGATTATCCGTGGGGTAAAAGCCGGCACGACCGCTGCTACTATTTTTGCTGTGAGCTATGTTATAGAACTGATCACTGTATTTGCCATCTTTATTGTGTTCTTATTGAGCATTATGCTTACTCAGTAACGGTTAGGAGCATGAATGAGCGCCAGCCGCCGCCAGACATTGGGCGTCATTTTCGGTGGACGCAGTGTTGAACATGATGTCTCCGTAGTCACTGGGAATCAGGTTATGAACGCCTGCGATCCAGCGCGATATGAGATTGTTCCCCTGTATATTGACCGTGAAGGACGCTGGTTTACAGGTGAATCACTGCGCGATCTTAAAAGTTATGAGAAGGACATAGCATCTCTACCGGGTGTCCAAAGTGTTGTGCTTTCACCGGATATACGCCAGCATGGGATTATTGTAAATCCGCTGCCAACCGGGCTGTTTACTAAAAGCCGGGTTGTGCGTCTTGATGCCGTTTTCCCAACCGTACATGGCTCGCATGGTGAAGATGGTACGTTACAAGGCCTTTTTGAACTGGCGGATATACCCTATGCGGGATGCGGGGTGCTGGCGTCTGCTGTCGCTAACGACAAATGGGTTTGCAAGCAGGTGCTGCAGCAGAACTCGATTTCTGTTGTAGATGGACTTCTGGTTCACCGCCGCGACTGGGAAGAAAATCCTGATGCCGTCGTAGCGAGGATTTTAAGTCAGATTGATTACCCCATATTCATCAAGCCTGTCACCCTCGGCTCCAGCATTGGTATTGGTCGCGCTGACGATGAAAAATTACTACGCGCCTATATTGACGTGGCAACACAATTAGATCGGCGGATACTCATCGAAAGGGCGGTCACTGACTGCGTCGAGATAAACTGCGCTGTTCTAGGTGATGATCGCAAGGTAAGAGCTTCAGTATTGGAACAACCGATCTCATGGGATCAATTTCTAACGTATGAGGAAAAGTACCTGCGCGGGGGTGAAGGCATGAAAAGCGCAGATCGCATCATCCCGGCCCCATTGACGCCAGAACTTACCGAACATATCCAACAAATAGCCTGTGATGCCTTCAAAGCTATTGATGGTCGGGGAACCGCGCGGATCGACTTTCTGGTACAGTCTGATGAAAATGTCGTCTATTTGAACGAAATCAATACGATGCCCGGTTCACTGGCACTGTATCTCTGGCGCGAATCTGATATGTCTGCCTCTCAAGTAATTGATGAACTGTTAACGCTAGCGCGAGAAGCACAATCTGAAAAAAGACGCAGCACGTACAATTACAAAACGAGCTTGATTGCACTAACTGCTTCTCGTGGCGCGAAGGGTATGAAGGGGGCAAAAATGTCCTCTTCCAGCAGCTAGTTGTGCATAAATTCGCGATCAAACAGGGTCTGGCATAAAATTCCTCATATAGTGGTGGTGAACGCGAGAGGGAAATACGCGTGCAGTGGTTAATGCGTCTCGGTATCGGGTTACTGGCAATAACGATAGTTGCAGGCTGTTCCCGCGAGCCTGAAATTCTGGTAATGGTGGCAACCAGCACTCCGCAAGGGGCAGTTGTGCCTACCCGCGCGCCTACAGTAACCGCTGAGGTCACAAACACCTCAATGCCGACTGACGCGCAGACACCAACCGATGGGCCAACGGCTACAGACACTACTATAGCCAGCGAAACGCCTACCTTCACTGATACTGCTGAACCAACTCACACACCAGATAATGTACAGGGAACGCCTGTAGTATCCGTTTCAACCCCTACCAGTACCGTTTCCGATGAAGACCCTGATGGGGACGGCTTAACTACTGCACAGGAGCAGGCGGCAGGTACAGATCCCAATTTATCGGATACAGATCTTGATGGCTTATCCGATGGCGAAGAAGTAACCATCCGAAACACCAATCCGCTGGAAATTGACACTGATAATGATTTATTGAGTGATGGTGAGGAAATCACGACGTATGGCACAAATCCCGTCATCCGTGATACCGATAATGACAGCTTGTCGGATGGTGACGAAGTACAAATCTATAATACCAATCCACTAGGAACAGATACCGACAGCGACTCGCTTGAAGATGCAATTGAAGTGCAGATTGGTACCGACCCTACACTTTTAGACACTGATGGTGATGGCCAGCCCGACGGCATGGATCCACTGCCTTTAGTCAACAATATTCAAACCAGCACGCCAACGATTACGCCCATTCCCCCTATTGACACCAGCGGGCGACGCTATTTGAATTCCACATCATTCATGCCTGCTTCTATTTCCAGCGCAATCTCGCTCGGCGATGTCGTAACAGGCTCAATTAGCAATGAGCAGCCGTTTGCGCTGTATTCACTGGAAGCATCGCCGGGCATGGAAATTAACATCACCTTGGAAGGAAGTACTTCGGATGGGAGTGACTTTTATCCACGAATTGTGGTTGTTGATCCGAAAGGACGCGAGGTTGCACGTACTTCAGACTATAGCTTTGACCGGCAAGTATCAATTCGCGGCCTAACGCTTGAAGAAGTTGGCGCGTATATGATTGTCGCATCGCGCGTGAGTGGTCAGTTTGGCTATACGTCAGGGAATTATGAATTAGGGGTTGACCTGAATGCGGGTGGCAGTGCGCAAACGGGTATTATCAGCGAAACCATTAATTACAACGAAGCTGTAACGAACACCATTGATGACGCACACAACCAATACGTTTACACCTTCCAAGGGCGTGAAGGTGACGTCGTTACAATCGAGATGACAGCACAATCGTCAGACCTAGATCCACGCCTATTGATCTCTGATAACCTTGGAAACCCTCTGGCAATCAACGATGATGATTATGAAGCACTTTCCTTTGATAGCACCATCAGCGGATATGTACTTCCCACGTCAGGCTATTATTCTTTAGTAGCGACTCGTTATGAATCAGAAGGTGCCTTTAGCGGCCCATACCGGCTGCTATTACAACTGGACTCGCAGACACCCATCGGCGATCCCCACCCGATTGAAGCGCCGCTGGACTTTATCAATTCGATTGCTTTGCGCACCGACATGGAATATTACGCCGAATTTTCGGCTGGCGATTCAGTAGACGACGACAAGAATGAAGTGCGGCTAGATGCGTTATTGACATTCTATCTGCCTCCGCTGGATGCTGATTTCCAGCTAGGCAGAGCATATTTGAAGCTTGAACCATGCATTGAGCGCAATCAGGGCTTTACAGCGCTCGGCGATCTGTCGGTGCTAGAAGATGCGTACGGCTCATTGGGAGACAACAATGACTTTACAC